>SCTP01000024.1 GCA_004322325.1 Gammaproteobacteria bacterium
TATGATGTTTGAATTTAGAGAAGCGAAAAAATATCTAACAAAGAATGGAGTGATAGTCTCTGATGATATTTCTTGGAACGCATCGGTATGGGACTTTGCTGATGAGTATTTGGTTCCAGCTTACAATTATAATGGCTCAATGGGGATAATTTGTTTTTAAATTCTCAATTTATTGCATTGCTCTTCACTAGCTTTGTGCCAAGTGAAGAGCAATTTATTATTTAGTATTAACAATAATATATTCACTCCAGCTGATTAATAGTACTGTAGCTAATAATAAAAGAAAAATAGAAATGATTTTTTGCCGTTTAGAGAAGATAATATTTTCAACCATAGTATCTGTTACCAAATTAGTTTGATGCGATGAACTTTTTATCAGTCTAATTAAAATGACCAACCCAAAACTAGCAAGAATAATTTTAAAAGGAATAAGATGATTGTGAAAGCGTAATATTGGATCAACCAAGGCGGCAACCATTAAGATACTTTGAAAAAGGTAAAGAGTTAAAACAGTTATATAAGTATCTAATTTGTTAGCTAAAGTTAGCTCAATCAAATTTTTCCATTTATCATTTAGGAAGAAACGCCCTCCAAATTTAAGAAAAACAGCTATCCAGCTAATCGTCATCAAATAAAACATTAGTTTAGTGAAAAATAAATAGCATTTACAAAAAATACTTTTCACATAATGAATTAGTGTAAAAGCAATGTGAGGTTTATGTTCGAAATTATCAAAGTCTAATTCTCGAAGAGCACGGTCTGATAAAGAAGTTAATTCTAATTCATCTTTGGAGTCAAATGGATAGGCATCTTGGATGTTACTTTTTCCAAATAAGTTAATATCATATTTTGTATGAGCATATCCAGGTTTATATAAAAGATACCAACTATTTCTAGCTGTATAAGCAAAAGGATACCAAGGATATTTTTGTATAATTTCAAGAGAAGCTTTCATGAAAGTTTGATCGTTTTTTGTAAATCTATATAGCATTTCTAGATAATAGCGAGCAGGAAAAGTATACACCCGTTTTATAAATTCGTTAGTATTGTAAGGATACACGTATAACTTAAGGAATTTTTCATACTGGCTTGTTTCTTCCAATTTAATAGTGGATTGATAAAGGCTATCAGTGATTTTTTTCATATTAGGCCCTAGCTCAGGTGATAGGGTGATACCGTAGCGAGTAGAGTTTAAATATAAGTTGTAGAACAGTTGTCCTCCATTATAGGTTTGAAGGGGCTTATATTGATCGAAAAAGTCATGTCGATGGTAAGTATAAATTGTTAAGCTGAGTACAGCTATTATACAACAAATCATGTATCTCAAAAGTGAACCACGCACAAAGATGAAAGCAGTGGCAATAAAAAATATAAAAAATAAATTACCTGCTGGCCTTATTAGACTCGCTATAATAACGGTAAAAGTCATTGCATAAAGATAGGTGGATTTTTTCTTATCAATAAATGTACACAAAAAAAAGAGACTTAAGACAGTAAAAAAAATATAGGGATGATCATGGTGAATCCATTTTATGTAATAAAATGGGGAAAGCGAGAATATGGTGGCTAAAGCAATATAATAAGAACCTTTAGGCAGAACTGGACGAGTAATAAGGTAAATAAGTGGTGGAATAAGCATCGCCATAATGGCATTTATTAAAGCAATACCTATTAAAGATTGATGATAGGGGTAACCACTCATCCACAATAAAAGGGGATAACCAATATCACGAACCGAAACATTTGGAGTAAGATGATCTTTTCCAAACGCAAGGGCATTAGCATATTCAATGAATAAATAACCACCTGGCTCAAGATGATAAAGAGAAGTAAAAAGAAAAAAACTAGTTAAAAGAATGCTAAGAAATAAAAGTTTTTGAATATTTGAAATGGGGTTAGTTGAGATGAATAATCTGAAAAAGCGTTCCTTCAGCATTATAATTAGCTCCGAACAAGTTTTATGAGCGCGGCAAAACGGCTATGTTACCTTCGGCTGGGAATCAAAGCAAGTAACACCCAAAATCCCCATTTTCTAAAGAATCCACCAGGTTGTAAGTTGAGTCCCACGGCTGTAAAAAGGCGAGGTAATAATTTTTTTTGTGGTAGTTCACTATACATACTTACTAGACTAAAATGAGGA
>SCTP01000186.1 GCA_004322325.1 Gammaproteobacteria bacterium
AATTTACCCGCTAGCGCCCGTCAATGTCACCAAAGCCTGGACGGAGATGACGCATCGTTACTTTGCCGGCACCGAAGGCGTGCTCGTACTCATTCTCGCTTTCTCTATTTTATTGGCCCGCAAAGCAAAAGATATCAAATCCACTTTTATTGGCCTTCTGTTGGTCGCCTTATTGTGCACACAAGTCATGCTCGGCATGTTAACGGTGACAGAAAAACTAAAACCCGTCATTGTTTTATCGCATTTACTCACTGGCTTATCGCTCTTAAGCGTTTTATGGTGGGCGTATCTCGATTTACATTTACGCGATGACTTCTTTATTAAACAATCCAGCGCCCGTGCCATTTTCTGGCTGTGGATAGGCTTTTTCCTGTTGATGATGCAAATCGCCTTAGGCGGCTGGGTCAGCAGCCATTCGGCTGGGCTTGCTTGCATTGATTTTCCGTATTGCAATGGTCAATTCGTCCCACCGCTGCAATGGGATAATTTGAATGGCGACCTCATCACCATCCATATGCTGCATCGTATCGGTGCCCTGATGACGGCGGGCTACCTGACTGTGTTATCCTTATTCTTACTGAGCAATACTTCCTTCCGTTCCATGGCCACTTTTATCCTGGCATTGGTGGCACTGCAAGTAACGCTCGGTATTCTCAATATTGTGTGGCTACGTCCTGTTTGGATTGCTCTCATCCATCAAGCCGTTGCTATTGTTTTACTGTTAACGCTCATCACCGCTTTGGTGAAAGCTTATTTTGAATCGCAGGATCGTCGCTATGGCTCCTTTTTTTCGTAATTACTTGATTCTGTGCAAACCGCGTGTCGTGCTGTTAATGCTCTTAACTGCCTGGGCAGGGATGTATTTAGCCGCAACCTCCCCCATCTCCCTCGAGTTATGGGTTAACGCCACGCTCGGCATTGCACTGATGTCCGGCTCCTCCGCCACGCTCAATCACATCATCGATTGGCGTATCGATGCCATGATGGAACGCACCAAACGCCGTCCGCTGGCAACCGGAAAAATCTCTCTGCGTGGGGCATGGTTATTTGCGACTGTACAAGGAATCGTCGGCTTTGGCATTTTATACTACGGTGTCAATCACTTAACAGCATTGTTAACTTTCTTAGCCGCCATCGGCTATGCCGGTGTTTATTCGCTTTACCTCAAGCGCGCCACCTCCCAAAACATTGTTATCGGCGGATTAGCAGGCGCCATGCCGCCGCTTCTCGGCTGGACGGCTGTCAGCGGGCAATTGGATCCTGAAGGCTGGCTGCTCGTCCTGATTATCTTTTCCTGGACACCTGCTCACTTCTGGGCTTTATGTTTACATCGCTACCAAGACTATAAGCAAGCCGCCATCCCCATGCTTCCCATCACGCATGGCATTCCCTTCACCAAATTAAACATCGTGCTTTATAGCTTACTAACCGTCGCTTGCAGTCTGCTGCCTTATGCCATCGGGATGAGCGGCTACTTGTATCTAGTCAGCGCGTTGATATTAGACATTGGCTTAATGGGTTATGCGTTAAAATTGCAATTCGCGGTTGAAGATCATCAAATTGCTTTAAAAACGTTTCATTATTCCTTGATTTATTTAACCGGATTATTTTTAATGATCCTCCTTGATCATCATTTATTAATTACTTAAAAATATATGCAAACAACACCAACACTCTCTACCAATAAAATCATCATTTTCCTCGTATTCATTTGCGCAGCGATCATGACCTCTTTATTTGTCTTCCACATGACCCATCCTGCCAAGGAATCTACCTTGCCAGCGGAGGATGGTTT
>SCTP01000187.1 GCA_004322325.1 Gammaproteobacteria bacterium
GAAAACTGATAAAGGCAAATAACAAAGATAATAAAAAGGGGATACGCCATAATCTCTGCCCTACTTCTTGATCAGCAAAAAAATATGTCATCATTAAACAAACTAAAGAAGAAATAAGAATACCCAAATTACTTCCCATTGCAGCAAAACTACCTAATACATTTTTTTTACTTTCTTCTGCATGCTCAACAAGGTAAATAACTGATCCTGTATACTCCCCACCAAACGACAAACCTTGACTTACCCTTAATATTAATAACAGTATAGGAGCAAAATATCCAATTGATTGAAAAGTAGGCAACATTCCAATTGCAGCTGTTGCGATTACCATGAGCAGTCCAGATAATATTAAAGCTTTTTTACGCCCATAATAATCTCCGATATACCCAAATACTAAAGATCCAATAGGCCTTGAAAGATATCCAAATAAAAAAATACTGGAAATGCTTAACAAGCTTGTATAAGTCGCTTGGAATGGAAAAAAGACCTTTATTAAATAAGCACTAAAAAAGGGGTAGATAGAAAGATCATAAGTTTCGATTATGTTACTGGTAATACCTACTATAATAGTTGAAGCGTGATGCCATTTATTCATTAGAAACCTTTCTTTACATAGATAGCCAAAAATAGTCTTATAAAATTCCGTGTAATATACGGATAAATTTTTATTTTATCATCATTACAATTACATATAAATGATGAACCTATTGTTAAATAAACTTAAAAAAGGTGATTACTCTATGATCAATAATACTCTAACATATCAGACGCCACATAATCAGGAAAACTATATCATTCAAACAAACCGTCTTTATGAAAATGACCTGTTACAGCTTTTCAACAAGGAGATTTTAGCAATACGTATTCCAGACTACTACCCACTAGCGCTTTGCGAATTAAGCAAACAACGCTTATTACAAAATGGGATACAACATTATATAAACGCCCCCTCTATTGGAAGAAATGGAATGGCTTTTTATGAAACAGAAAATGATCCTGAAAAAATTGAACAATATTATTATCGTTCAAGAGTAAATATTGAACAGATTCGCCAAATATTTCATCCTAATTTCTCACCTCTTGATAAACTGCGCCTTGAACTTCAAGAAGCCTGGGCCTCTGGCGCTAACATAGAAAATATACATGATAGAAAAATGTTTGTAGGATTGTGTAGACTCCTGGAGCCTAATGTTGATTTTTTACCCCATCAAGATATTTTCCACCTTGATAGCAAGGATAACATACGAGCTAGATCTCTAAAAAGCCAGGTAGCAGCCAATATCTATCTAGATATTGGCAACGAAGGTGGAGAAATTGATTTATGGTCATACGGGTTTAATGATAACATTTACCCAGAAATGCTAGATGAAAATAGTTATGGTATGAGTCGAAGTAAACTATCAGCTCCAACTTTGTCGATCAAGCCAAAAGTAGGTGAACTTGTTCTATTTAATGGACGCAATCTTCATGCAGTTCGCCCAAGCAAAACAGTGCGTATATCTATCGCTTGCTTTATTGGCTATCGTGGAAAAGAATACCCCCTAACCTATTGGAGTTAATTGGAGAATTAAACATGCAGCATTCTGCCCGCTTATATGAGAATGAAAACATTTTTTACATTAAAACTTTTCTTGCTCAAAAAATTGAACAACAAATAAAAATAAT
>SCTP01000188.1 GCA_004322325.1 Gammaproteobacteria bacterium
TTCCCCAAATTGTTGTTTGCCAACTGTTTGCCAGCCACCTTCGCCCCAGGGGAATTCTAAGGCTAACCAGCAAGCTTGGCGTGGTGCTAAAGGTAAATCATTAAAATAATAATTCACAATAATGCCAAAATTTCCGCCACCACCACCTCGGCAAGCAATATATAACAAACGATCATTGCCGCTGCTTTTATCATTGACATGTTTAGCTATCATCTCACCATTTGCGCCAGGCACAAGAATATCGACTCCAGACAGCCAGTCGACGGTTAATCCCTGTTTGCGAGAAAGTAATCCATAGCCTCCGCCGCAAATATGGCCGCCTGCACCCACAGAATAACAAGAACCTGCTGGTAGTGTTTTACCTGAGCGTTTATAAAGTGCGAGATAGTTATCCCAATTTTGATTGCCGGCAGCAACACGAAATTGATAAGTAGCTGTTGGGTCAAATGGTGAAGGGATTTTGCCAGATGCATCATAATCCATGCCGGTTAGCATACTGATATCGAGAATAACGAGAGGTTTGCCATCTTGAGCAGGCCATGCGTTTGATACAAATCCTTCGTAGCAATGGCCGCCACTGCGTATCGTCATCCGATAACCATTTCTCAATGCGTTATTGGCGGCAAGTTGAACATCAGCAATGGTCTGGCAAATGCAAATCAATGCCGCGCCAGGGTTGCCTGCAGCAGGCCAGCGTAGGTTAAATCCCTTTTTTAGGGTTTCAAAGGCAGGATTTCCTCTATCAATGATGACGTAAGACATAACACCTCCATGTGTTAATCTAAAGATTATCACGAATACTTCACTAAGAGAGTAAAATGCTTTACACTCGAGGCATGAAAGATTGATTAAAGTAATATCAAATATAACGAGTATGGTTGATTTATTCTCAACGGCTGCCTACTTATCAATGGATATTATTTGGATGTTACATTATGGGAGAAGATCATAGAGCATTACTGGGAATTGCCTTGGCGGCACTCCAGCAAAATAATATGGCGGATGCCATCCAGTTTATGCAACAAGCTACAGAAATAGCGCCTGAAATTGCCTTGTATAGACGCAATTTGGGTGAGCTGCTGCGCCGGGCAGGGCAATTGGAAGCAGCTATTGCATCTCATAAAATAGTGATTAACATAGAACCTTACTCTGCTGAAAATCACTTTCTCTTAGGGTTAGCATATAATGACAATCATCAATTCGAATTAGCCATTCAACATTATCATACTGCACTATCATACGATCAAAATTATGGTGTGGCATGGAATAATCTTGGCGCATCTCTTGAAAGCATGGGTGACAAGCATACTGCCAAGATTGCTTATGCAACAGCCATCGCTTTAAATCCAAAACATGCGGAAGCACAAAATAATCTTGGCGTTATTTACAGCGAAGAAGGTCGGCTCGATGAAGCACGAACACATTTTGCAGCAGCTATAGCAGCAAACCCTGATTTTGTAGACGCGCATTATAATTTATCATTAATAAAAACATACACTCCAAATGATCCACATTTAGTTTTTCTGGAATCTATCATACAAAAAATGGATCATTACCCTATTCAAATTCGTATCCGCTACCATTTTGCGCTAGGGAAAGCGCTAGATGATACGAAACAATATATGCGTGCTTTTAAAGCATATGCTGAAGGAAATCGATTACATTATCTGCATCAGCCATGGGATAAAACAAAATTACATGAATTAGTCGAACAAATATCCAAGGTATTTACCAAATCTTTTTTAAAACAACCTCAAATGACAAATGACACACGCTGCCCCATTTTCATTGTCGGTATGCCACGAGCAGGAACAACATTAATTGAGCAGATACTGTCTAGTCATGAAAGTATATATGGAGCAGGGGAATTAAGTATTTTAGATGACGTTATTCATGAAGCATGTCATGCAGCTAATATGCCGTTTAGTAGTTGGGTGATACAATTGACCGATCAGGAATTTGCAATGCTGGGAGAAAAATATCTGGATCGGACCTGGAAATTGGCTGCGGATAAAAATTTTATAATCGATAAAATGCCGGGTAATTGTTTTTATATTGGCATGATTTATCGCATGCTACCCACAGCTAAAATAATTCATGCCATTCGTGATCCTATGGATTCCTGTTTTTCTTGTTTTACCCATCTATTTAAGAACAGCATGTCATTTGCTTACGATCTAACAGCCTTGGGAAATTATTACAAATTATATGCTCAAGCCATGCAGCATTGGCATACGGTCTTGCCGCAAACCGCTATTTTTTATTTACCCTATGAACAAATGGTGGCTAATCATGAAGTACTTTCAAAACAACTGATAGATTATATAGGATTGCCATGGGATCCCAATTGCCTCCATTTTTATGAAAATGATCGCGTAGTGAAAACCGCCAGCTTGACTCAAGTGAGAAAACCCATCTACCAAACATCTGTGCAGCGTTGGCGACACTTTGCCAGCGAATTAGAACCCTTATTGCAAATTGTAGCGCCTTATCGAAATAGGAAAGGACACGCTCATGGAGACAATTGATTATGCGATGCGGGTTGCAACTCAATTACAGAGTGAAGGTAAATTAGAGCAAGCAGAAACAATCTTGAATAGTATATTAGATTCCCATCCCACCCATGCTTATGCTTTGCATTTGTCAGGAATCATAGCCTATCAAGCAGGCAAGATTACTTCAGGCGTTCAGCTAATCCAACACGCTATTGAGAGTAATGCAGCTGTTGCATTGTTCCATAGCAATTTGGGTGAGATGCATCGCCAGTTAAAAGCTATTCATTTAAGTATTCAGTGTGGGCAACGCGCCGTTGCACTTGACCCAAACTCAGCCACCGCACTGTCTAATTTAGGCATTGCTTATTATGATGCAAAACAATATGACCAGGCGGAAGACTGCCATAAACGCGCACTTGCCATCAACCCAAAATTGGCCTGCTCACTCAATAATATGGGAAGTATCTATAAAATATATGGCAAAACACAACAAGCCATCGCATTTTATCAGGCTGCCATAGCGGCCTCACCGCATTTTGTCGAGCCTCTCAATAATTTGGGTTTGACGTTAATAGGCTTGGATCAATATGGCGAGGCACTACTTTTTTTTGAAAAAGCATTACAATTCAAACCTGATTATGCGGAAGCCTATTATGGCATTGCTAAAGTACATTTTCATCAGCATGATTTTATTGAGTCAGAACGCTATATCCGTAAAGCCATTGCGACTAACCCGCAACAGGTGGAATTCTACCAACTGTTGGCAGAGATTTATCATGAGCAAGGTAACCATGTGCAAGCGCTGATGTATTTGGACCATGCATTATCCATGGATTCAACGCTTGCC
>SCTP01000189.1 GCA_004322325.1 Gammaproteobacteria bacterium
CAGCGAGGTAAACAAAGTAGTTATTCGAATGAGTGAATAAAAAAGTGATTAACGAGCCGATTTTTCCTGCGCCAATGACGAGGACATGATGCATAGTGAAACTCCTTTTCTTGAATCCATTTTAATTAATAAGATACGTCCCCGTTCCTGTCGCAATCAATACGTTGTCTTGATTACATAATTCCATGCGCGCAAAAGCGATTTTGTTACCACTTTTTACCAGCCATGCTTTGGCTATAAAGATTTCCCCTTTGCCTGGTCGCAAATAGCTGATTTGTAAATCCACCGTGCTGGTTTTACCGATGAGAGCCGCTAATTCTTCGAGAGGGGAATCAGCATGTTTTTGAATGATAGAAGCCATGACGACCATGCCGCCAGCCATATCGAGTACAGAAGAAATGACGCCGCCGTGTAAAATGCCATGCAAAAAGTTACCGATCAATTCTTTTTTCATTAAAAAATTAAAAGTAATATGATCAGTGTTTAAGTCATTTAGTTGTAATCCGAGCATTTGATTAAAAGGGATTTCTGCAAACGCGCGCGACAATTGTTCGAGTTTTTCTGTCATCATGATTAGCTTATTGTTCCTGGTGGCGTCGGTTTAGTTGAAAAAGGCGTCCGTGGTTGATGTTCTTGAGGTGCATTATCGGATATTAAATGTGCTTTTTCAACTACGTCTTCGTTGAAGGTAAGGAAAAAGGTACTCGCTTTTTCTTCAAGTGCAGGGTATTCTGGACCAAAGACACTTTTTAAATACATCTTCATAATTTTTTCAGGGGTATCTGCATTTTGCGCTAATTGATCTTCTCCAGCCGGTCCCTTCATGTGTTGTTCAACAATATCTTTAATAAGCGTATTGATTTCATCGGGAGTAATTTTAAATTTAGGATTTTTTTCACTGAATTCTTTTAATGCCATTGATAGTTTCATGGTTAATTCAGCAGGCGTTGGATTTTTTTGGCGTTCTAATAAAGTAAGACCGAGCGAAGGATGAACGATCGCAATGGCTAATGTTTGTAAGGTTTGATGGAGATTTTTTTTGCTGAGATCAAGTTCAATGTCGTTTTTGGTAATAAAGTCGGCTAGATAATGGATCACTTCTTTTTTTGATCCGGGAGGCAGCATCTTGTGTTCTGCTAATTTATCGTAAAGCGATTCAAGCAGTTTCAGCAATTCATCTTTTTCTAATTTAGCCATTAGAATTTCCTCTTTTTTCCTATTGCCTTACTTTATTATAAACTGCAATCATATCGATTTTCTGAACGAGTGACAAATGAAGCAACCTGTTTATCTTCGTATTGCATTGCCTACGCCTTTGCGTCGTTTGTTTGATTATTTGCCGCCACAAGCTATTGATCTTAAAGCATTAATTCCAGGTGTGCGCGTTCGTGTGCCTTTTCAATCGCGCGTGTTGGTGGGGGTATTGGTCGAGGCTGCACAAAAATCAGCCATTTCAGAGGGGAAATTGAAAACAGCCATTGAGGTGATCGATGATGCACCTTTATTCCCGCTGGATGTGTACCAGCTTTGTCAGTGGGCGGCGGAATATTACCATCATTCATTCGGTGAAGTATTAGCCAGTGCAATGCCTGCTTTATTGCGGAAAGGGAAGCCGGCAGAAAGGAAGATAAAAAAATCACGCCTGGAAGCGCAGGCGAAGATAGACGTACCGCCTGAATTAAATGCCGCACAAGCGGCAGCCGTTGCGGCGATTAGCGCGGCACAA
>SCTP01000190.1 GCA_004322325.1 Gammaproteobacteria bacterium
CGGGAAACCTTGAAGATATCACGAACGGCCATGCTCATCGTGCCCATGATAGAAGTGTTAGTGGATATTATTATCTTAGGAAGTGGTGAATTACAACCGTATTCAAGTATACTGGTAAAAATATGCGTAGTGTGAGGACCGAAAGCATGCGTCAATGGCAATTGATCTTTCTCGTAAGTGCGGTAACTTTTTTCACCGTAACAGCTAGCTTTGCCCAATCTTCTTTTTTTGGCGGGGGAAATACGAGTACCACTAAAAAACAGCCTCCTGCTCCGCCACCTAATCAAGTCATGTCAGCAGAAGATTTTAGTAAAGCCGCCACCAGTTTAGGCCAGCAAAAGCGAGATGCGTTAAAACAGCAACTGAACCAGCAGCTTAAAAAACCACCGTCACCGACTAGTGAGCCTTCTGCTACTGGACAAAATACCATCAGCCCAAACGGACCGGCTTCGAATACCCCAGCGCCAACCACGCCTTCTTCACTGCCAGCGAATTCAGCTAACACGCCGGCTTCGTCGCCGAGCAATCAAAATCAAACCTATACTGGATTTGGCACGGGCAATGCCAACACCAATACCAATTCTTCTACTAATTCTTCTACCAGCGGCAGCTCGGGCGGAGGATGGAATATTAAGTACTAAATGGCCGAGTAAAGGAGTCATTGCTATGCGTTTTTCAATCAAAATGTTTGCCACCGCTTTTATCGCCAGCTTCCTCAGCATTAACAATGCATTTGCCGATAACGCTGCTGAAATGATGGGTTTTATGGGAACGTCTACCGAATACTTAAGGCAGATCGCCGCCAATACGTATGGTACGCTGGTAGCGGTGAACAATATTCCTGTCTATTTAAGCGAACTGACAGAAATGGCGATGAGTTGGTTGGCTCAAGATACGGACGGGGATTCGATCATCAGTACCAATCAAGATCGATTTGCTGGTTTAGGTTATTGGTCGGTTCAAGATATGGATGTACAAAATAATATGCAGCAGCAATTGATCGCTGACATGATGCATCGTCCTGTTTCTGATTTTACTAACCCACCAGATAATCCCACTATTCTTGGCCTTTTTCCGACAGTGAATGACATTGCTTATAGCACCGTCTTAGGCGCACCACCCGCACCGAAAGGATCCGCTTCGGCTTACAACTACATTAAAAATGCCAGCGGAATGACGCTTTATCACGTTATTCCTGGCATCACGTGGGTAGGAACAAAAGATGATAGAGATAGATACTCCGCTTATTACAGTACGATCATGTCAGTCAGTTCTTATAATGGTTATCTTCTCAGTAACTTAGTGGCTGAAAACCAAAATGGCAATCAACTCTCTGATCTGCAAAACCAACTCATTGGGCAAGTGAGTAACTCCGGTTGGATTTTACAAATTGCAACGGAAGATTTAGGCAAAGTATTGCGCGAAATCTTATTATTTGACTCACAATCTTATGTTTTACTCACGCAATTATTGCAAACTGAAAAACAAATGCTCGCAGCACACGCGATGACGAATACCTTACTCTTGTTATATGGTCAACAGAATGAATCGCAAATGGTGTCCAAAGCACAAGGTTCGCCACCCAAAGTATAATTGAGGTTAATGATCATGCCCAAATTAGATTTACTGTCAGCCCATGAATTTTGGAAAAGTTACGAAGATCCGATGATTTACCGCGTCATTTCTTTCATGGAAACGGCTGAAGATTGGGCGCTCGATGGTGATCCCACCCTTGAGCAAGTGATTGCGAAAATAGGTGAAGCATTAGATGAGTTAACATCGTTTGAATTAGGCAAAGAAGAACAATTTGTCGCCTTAAGTTCTCATATTAAAACATCGCGTATCTTACGATTATTACAGGCAATTGACACCATTGATCCAGGGTCAGCGTCTAAATTATTAATGTATGCGGAAGAAAACAATAGTGCAGAAAATGCCATGGCGGGGTTATTCCTGCGGCGTAATATTGTGTTTGAACGATTACGATTACTCGCGCGGGTTTTTTCGCAGGAACGGTTTGAGTTAGTGTTAAAAATACTTGAGCATGAGCATGATTAAATTACCGACCATTTTCCAATTCTTAACTCGCAACCGCTATCGCAAAGAACTAACACTGGTGGTGATTTGCAAGCTTGTAGCATTGTTGCTGCTGAGTGTGTTGTTTATGTCATTTTCGGTGGAGGCGCAGTTGGAAAAACCGCAGGTGGTTAGGCATTATATGGCGGATTGATTGTTTCGCTAAAACCCTAGACTCACAAATACTGGCATGATAACGTAGGCCGAAACACAATCGATGGAATATATCATGATAAGTAGATTGCACACTTTATTTTCCCATTCTAGAAAAAATACACCTTCTGATCTTGAATCCGCACCTTTATTAAAAGAATTAACAGAGATTGTCATTACAGATAGTAGAAATCATCCTGGTGAAGAAAATAACAATAACAATTACAACTATATTAAGCGTTTAGATTTTATTAAAAATAATCTGCAAGAAAATATTACGCGTCTTAATGATCAAATAAAAACTCAAGAAGATGTAGTGACAGCCATTAACAACCTCAAAACTGCCATAGAAGCTTCAATTAGTAATTTAAAAAATAACAAAGCGAATTTTATTGTTAGACATCCTTGGATTTTTTCGCAGTATGTTATTGCGGCAACATTGCTCCTATTTACCTCTTTTTCCATCCCCTACTCCCTAAAGATCTCTGACGAAACTAAACAAGATACACCAGAAAATGCGGGTTGGTTCTTTGCTTCTACTCTTTCTGGTTCAGTAGGAATGGCATTACTGCTATACAATACGCTTGGACGCTGTCTCACCGACGAGATTCGGGTGTTAAAAGACGATCGTCGCTTTGATACACTCCTTGCAACCGATCAAACAGCCATCTTAAATTTCTTTACTAATAATCATCTCACTGTGCAAGATCGAGCACAAAATACACCTCCTCAAGATGAGACACAATTACATATCGTTACCGATAAACTCAGTAGCCTTGCGAATTTAATGCAAGCAAAAATGGACGACATGATAACCAAATTAGCTGCCAGTAAAAATGAACTTATGTCGTATAAAAAAGATGAAAAGAAAATAAAAATGTTACATGACTTTAAAATGTTATGTTTCTCTAAGTTTGACTTTCCATATCGAAGTTGTGTTACTCCTGACATCATTAAAAATATTAAAGTTTATGTGGGGAATAAAGAAGAAGATTATCGCAAGACGTTAGAGAATCAACTAGCAAAATAAATAATCTGGAGATTGCCACGCCCCGCAAAAAATGCGGGGCTCGCAATGACAAACTTAGTTATTATTAGTTATTATTAGTTATTTTTTCATAAAGCCATTGAGCTTCCTGAATAATTTCGCTTAATGCCCAAAAATAGTTATTTATACTATCAGAAGTTGCAAGGACTTCTATATCAATTAAAGTAGCCATAGTTGCCAGGGCTTCGGCTTTACAAAGGCAACTACTTACTGCATTAGAAAGTTGCTCAAAACTTAAAGTGGGATTTAGATAATAGATTTTATTAGGTAATAGATTTGATGGATGTGTCATTGAAAATTCCTTTATGTAGCTTTGAAATTTCACCCCTAATAGGTGGCCAGGTGCTCAAAGCCACACAAAGATGGCAGGCATATTCCTCTTGCGAGTATTTTATTAGCCTACACCCGACCTTCTGAATGAGTAGGCATAAAAAAACCGCTATCGGGTGCGGCTAACCGCTTTGTGAGTGCTTTGAGGCACGAGGTTGTAAGATACAACCAAGCAGATATAGGGTCAAGATAGGGATTGATTTTCTCTTTACCAAACGCTATCCTATTAGCGTATAGTAATACTAAACGCTAATAGAGTTTACATATGGTAAATCGAGCCTACTGGCAAGAACTAATCGAATCCGCCTGGAAACATCGCTCCATTGTATGGCTAGCGGGAGTCAGGCGGGTAGGTAAAACACGATTATGTCAAAGCCTCCCCAATATTGATTATTTCGATTGCGAGTTACCCCGAGTAAGACAACAATTAGAAGATATCGAAAGTTTTTTCGATACTAAGCAGAAAAAACGTATTATTCTTGATGAAGTTCATCGACTAAATAATCCTTCTGAAATACTAAAAATTGCAGCTGATCATTATCCAAGCATAAAAGTATTAGCTACAGGATCATCTACATTAGGGGCTTCTTCAAAATTCGCTGATACGCTTACTGGTCGCAAAACCGATTTATGGCTCACCCCCATGATTAATGCAGAAATCAATCTTTTTGGCGATACTAATCTAAAACATCGCTTATTATTCGGCGGATTACCCCCTTTTTTCATGAGCAAGAGCTTACCCGAGCATGATTATCAAGAATGGATTGATTCTTACTGGGCAAAAGATATTCAAGAATTATTTCGCCTAGAACGACGAGATTCTTTTCAAAAATTTACGGAACTCTTGTTAGCCCAAAGTGGCGGCATTTTTGAAGCTTCCAAGTTTGCCATACCGTGTGAGGTTAGCAGGCAAACTATTACTAACTACTTAAAAGTATTAGAAGCTACCTTTGTCGCTCACGTCATCAAACCATTTAATACTCATCGTCCAACTGAAATTGTCTCCGCTCCAAAAGTATATGGTTTTGATAGCGGATTTGTTTGTCATGCAAAAGGATGGCTCGAATTACGGCAGGAAGATTTAGGTTTATTGTGGGAACATTATGTATTGAATGAAATGAATGCCAGACTGCAAACAAGGAAAATTCATTATTGGAGGGACAAACAAAAACATGAAATTGACTTTATCTTACAAAAGAAACGCTCCAAATCTTTAATTGCTATTGAATGTAAATGGTTAGCTAATCAATTTGATCCTGATAATATGAAAATTTTTCGAGAAAAATATCCACAGGGTGAAAATTACGTGGTCGCTTCAAACATATCTGATTCATTCCATAAAAAATACGGCGATTTATCCGTTCATTTTGTTGGATTACATGACTTAATCATGAACGTACAGCAAATTGCTTAATTACCGAATGTAAACTCTATTAGCGTTTAGTCATACTAAACGCTATTTTGATTGCGTTTGGTAAAATCACTCCACATTCTGCACCTGCTCCCTCACCTGCTCAATCAACACCTTCATCTCCACCGCCATGTGCGTCATCGCCGAATCCGATGACTTCGACCCCAGCGTATTCGCTTCCCTATTCAACTCTTGCAACAAAAAATCTAACCGACGCCCTACCGCCCCACCCTGTTTTAATACCCGTCGAATTTCCCCAATATGCGTTTCTGCCCGCTCGATTTCTTCCGCCACATCCATTTTCTGCGCAAACATCACCATTTCCTGTTCCAACCGCGTCGAATCGAGCTCCAATTTCACATCAGCAAAACGCTTCATCAACCGTTCTTGCTGCTCCCTCATCACATACGGTAAATTTTCCCGCACCTTGACCAACTCTTGCTGCATTAAATCCATGCGCTGTAAAAATAATTGCTTTAATTCCTCCCCCTCTCGCCCACGCGCTGCTACCAAATCCGTCAGCGTCGTATTCACCAATTGCAGCACATGATCTTCCAACATACCGATATCCGCTTCTTTCGTCTCCAACACCCCCGGAAAACGTAAAATATCCGTCGAACAAGTAGAAACCGCCGTCGGCAACATCGTCGCGATTTGTGCACTTGCGTGGCACAGTTCTTGCGCAAGTACCATGTTCACCGTATACAACGAACCTGCCACCCTCACACTCGGCTGATAACGCAGCAAGCACTCTACTTTACCTCGCTTCAAATGCTCCCGGATTCGTTCTCGAATAGGCATTTCAAATACACGCAATACATCCGGTAAATGTAAACTGACTTCTAAATAACGATGGTTAATCGAACGCATCTCACAAATCAAACTACCCCACTCTCCTTGAGATTGCGCTCGCGCAAATGCTGTCATGCTATAAATCATGATAAAATCCTCGTCTAAGTGATTATTTTCGCTTCTTCTTAATATGGCTCGCCAATTCTTTCTCTAACTCCCCCGCATTCACAATCGATGCAGAAGCGGGTGCAGCAGCCGCTTCTGTTGCCACCACGGTAGTTTTCACCTGCATAGCAGGCAACGTATTGTAAAATTCAAAATGAATCGGTTGTTCAGCTTCCTCTTTATTCGCTATCGATGCGGATTTTGCTGTATTGGTTGAACGATGACGCCGTTCTGCTATCCAAGTGGTCATTCGTGATACATACGTTGAAAGACGCGATGATGGCGCATGCTTGCTGACATAACTGACCAGAAAAATCGCACAAAAAAATGCCGCAGCCAATACACCAATGGATAACAACCACCGCCAACGCGCCTGCCCCACTGCACGGCGTGCAGCAGGAAGTGTCCGTTTAGCTGCAAACTGTTTCTTTGTCATATCCTTTCGCCTAAATTTAAGTATCATATCGTTCGTTCTGCTAACGTTGCAAGCAAGAAAAAACGCGTTAAATGAGTCACAAAACTTCCATTTTATCCATTGTATTTGTAAGCCTTTTCTTACAAACTAATTGGGAAATTTACTGATTATTGCATACGACGCATTTTGTGAAAAGACAAAAAAATGATTGTATCTTCTTGATTAAAATAAAAATAAAAAATATAATACTTTCCGTACAGAATCACACGCATGAATATTTTTTATTAATTTATTTGATTTGAAATAGCATGCGTAATCTGATTTCTGTATACTTGATTTCGTAGTCACGGATGGCTACTCTCGCAAAAAAGGACTTGTGCAACCACTCCTCGTTTTGTGTGTTCAGGGACGGTATTTTTGGCATGGATTGCCAGACCTGAGTTGAGCATGTATAGGCGGTACTTCCCAGTACCGCCTTTTTTTTCGCCTAAAATTCGCGTGCAAAAAAATTCCCGCTTTCGCGGGAATCACTTTTATCCTTGCACTTCTTCCACCTGCTTCGTATACCCACACGTTTGCCGCGGACACACCAACTCTGTTCCACGCCGTTTGGTTTTCTTCACCGTTAACATCGGCCACGCACATTTTGGACAGCTCTGGTTAATCGGTTCATTCCAAATCGCATATTTGCAATCAGGATAACGCGAGCATGAGAAGAACACACGACCACGGCGTGATTGGCGTTTGACTATTTTTCCCTGCTTACATTCAGGGCATTCCACCCCTGTGTCCGCCGGCTTATTCAATGATTCAATATGCTTACATTTAGGATAATTCCCGCAGCCAATAAACTTACCGTACCGCCCATGCTTGATTTTCAATTGACCACCACAATCAGGACAATCTCTACCTTCGACTAATTCAGCTGCAGGCGTTTTTTCTTCTCCAGGCTGCTCTTCCATCGCACGCGTGTAAGAACAATCCGGATAACCTGTGCAGCCAATAAAACGATCGCGTTTGCCCAGACGAATAGAAAGAGGCTTGCTGCAGTCAGGACATTTTTCATCCAGCTGTTCTTGTGTCACATCTTTGCGTTTAACCGTTTCAGCAATATCATCCACGCGCGTTTTGAAAGGATCCCAAAAGGCTTCTAGCAATGGTACCCATTCTTTCTCACCGCGTGACACTTCGTCTAATTCATCTTCCAATCGCGCTGTGAAATCATAATCGACATAACGAGTGAAATATTGGGTTAAAAATTTACTGACGATACGACCAATATCCGTCGGACGGAATCGCTTGGCATCTTGCACCACGTATTCGCGAGTTTGCAACGTGGACACAATCGCTGCATAGGTTGACGGGCGCCCAATGCCATATTCTTCTAATGCTTTAATAAGCGTTGCATCAGAATAGCGCGGCGGCGGTTCAGTGAAATGTTGATTGCAACTAATGTCTTGCAAGGTCACTTCATCCCCTTCTTGCAACGATGGTAACAAATGTTCATCCACCAAATCTTCTGGCTTATCATCCGACCCTTCCTGATACACGCGCATAAAACCAGGATCCATCACCGCGGAACCGGTGGAACGGAATTGATGTTGCTCGCTACCCGCCGCCATATCGATGGTTAAGGTGTCAATCGTCGCGGAAATCATTTGTGAAGCAACCGTACGTTTCCAGATCAAATCATATAACTTAAATTGCTCCGGCGATAAATACGATTTGACGGATTCAGGCGTCCGCATCACGGACGTTGGCCTAATGGCTTCATGCGCTTCTTGTGCATTCTTCGCTTTGGTTTTATAAAGACGCGCCTCTTCCGGCAGATTATCTTTACCATACCGTTCCGTAATTAATTCACGGATCTCATTAATCGCATCTTGTGCAAGATTCACGGAGTCCGTACGCATGTAACTGATCAACCCCACGGAGCCATTTTCCAATTCCACCCCTTCATACAACTGCTGAGCAATTCGCATCGCACGTTGCACGGCAAAACCTAATTTACGCGCCGCTTCTTGCTGCATTGTCGACGTGATAAATGGCGCAGCAGGATTGCGCTTGCGCTGCTTCCGCTCGACATGCACCACTCGCAGCTTACCTTTCGCTGCTTTCAATAATTGCGCTTTGACTTCTTCCGCGCGCTCTTGCGTCGTGATCGAAAATTGTTCTAACTTCGTGCCTTCATACACCGTCAGTCTCGCTTTGAAGGCTTTCTTCATTGCTTCCAACGCCGCTTCCAAATCCCAATATTCTTGCGTGACAAATTTTTCGATTTCTTCTTCCCGCTCGACAATCATCCGCAACGCGGGGCTTTGCACACGGCCGGCCGACAGACCATAGCGAATCTTCTTCCATAATAAAGGTGACAGATTAAAACCCACCAAATAATCCAACGCCCGCCGTGCTTGTTGCGCATTCACTAATTCCATCGAGATATCGCGCGGGTTTTGTACGGCAGATTGAACAGCGGATTTGGTGATTTCATTGAACACAATACGATGTACTGGTTTCTTACTTAAAGCCTTTTTATCTTTCAGAATGGTATAAATATGCCACGAGATAGCTTCTCCTTCACGATCAGGGTCAGTCGCGAGATAGAGTGCATCTGCTTTTTTCATGGCGCTGATAATGGCAGCGACGTGTTTTTCATTCTTTTCAATTAATTCATAACGCATCGCAAAATGATGCGCAGGATCCACCGCCCCTTCTTTCGGGAGCAAATCCCGAACGTGGCCATAAGATGCCATGATCATAAAATCCGGGCCAAGATACTTTTTAATAGTTTTCGCCTTTGCTGGCGACTCAACGATGACAAGGTTACTCATGGAAATAAGAATTCCTTAAGAATTGACAATAGCAGTATAGCCTAAAATTTATTTTTGGAGATTAATGTAATACATCGAATGCATCCGATAGGATCATATCTTGCAACAAAGACAGTGCCGCTTTTTTGTCCGGTTGATTAAATAATGCGATTAAAACCACCCACTTAATGCGACCCATATCCACTTCACGGGGGTCTAACGCCATTAATCGATCAATGACAATCTCACGCGTCATGGGATCCAGAATGCCCAATTGTTCAAGATAAAGGAGGAAACCACGACCTTCCATCCCTAACCGTTCGCCTTCTTCAGGCGCATAGTGGCGGATGGCATGCGCGGTTAATTGCGGGCCCGCTTGCACGGTTTCTTGGACGCGGGTTAATCCATCGAGCCAATCCAGGGCACGGCCAATTTCACCACGGTGAAATCCAGCCAATTCCAGCTCGGAGACAACGGTGGCTTGATCTACATTCAAGGCCACACTGCCATCCATATAATTTTCAAAAAGATACATTAAAATTTCGAACATATAGTTGATAATCCACCTTACTGATTCGTCTCTGAACGGACGTATCCACCGGGTACCGATTGGATCACGCCGTGCAATTCCAATGTTAAGAGCATGGAGGAAACTGTACTGACAGTCAATCCGGTGCGCAATATTATCACATCCAATGAAGTGATTTCATGACCAATATGGTCATAGAGTTGCTGATGGTCAAGCGGTAAGCCATCGAGAGACGATGACTTGGCAACGGGGGCAGCAACAGCTTGGAGGGCGCCTAATTCTTCTAATATATCGGCAGCAGATTCGACTAATTTAGCACCTTCTTTAATAAGGTGATGACAGCCGCGTGCCAATGGCTGATGGATGGAACCGGGAATAGCAAATACTTCGCGGCCTTGCTCGAGGGCAAGTCGAGCAGTAATGAGAGAACCGCTTTTGAGTGCGGCCTCGACCACTAAGACGCCGATACTCAATCCGCCGATGATCCGATTGCGGCGCGGGAAGTTTGAAGGATGGGCAGGGAGAGGAAGAGGAAATTCAGAAATCACCGCACCGTGATATTGGATGATGTCTTCAACGAGGGTGCGATGGGCCGCGGGATACGTATGATGCAAGCCGGTCCCCGCCACGCCAATGGTTATTCCTTTTGCAGATAAGGCGCCGCGATGACTCGCCCCATCGATGCCTAATGCTAA
This sequence comes from Gammaproteobacteria bacterium, assembly GCA_004322325.1. Lineage (GTDB taxonomy): Bacteria > Pseudomonadota > Gammaproteobacteria > DSM-16500 > DSM-16500 > Aquicella. The sequence continues at coordinate 10,425 of SCTP01000190.1, forward strand.
ACCGCTGGTGATAGCAAAACCCGCCTCAGCCAAATGATGTGCAAAACTTTCGGCATTTTTTATCCCATAAGACGTGGCATGACGTGAACCAACAAGAGCGAGCTGGACGTGGGATAAGGCTTGCGGATTGCCGCGCAAATAGAGAACGATGGGTGGATCGGAAATTTCTTTCAACAAAGGCGGATACGCTGCATCATCCAGCGTGATAATGGCATGATGATCTGTTTGCGACCAAGTGAGTGCTTGTTCAACCGCTTTCCAATCGGGCTGTTGTAAATGCGGAATATGTTTTTGCGCAATGCCTGCGGCTATCCAATCATCCGTTGAAGCGCGGAACAAGGTTTCGATATCAGGAAAATGCTCCAACCATCGCATGAGCGTACGCGGCCCGACGTTGGGTAGATGATGTGCAGCTAGCCAATAGGGTAAAGAAAAAGGTGTACTCATATAATAGCATCCAACAACATCCCTGCGATATTTAAGCCTGTTCCGGCATCAATCTCACGAATGCATGTCGGACTGGTAACATTGATTTCTGTTAAATAATCACCAATGATATCTAAGCCAACAAAATACAACCCTCGCTCTCGCAACATTGGCCCCACTTGCGCGCAAATGAAACGATCACGTTCAGACAAAGGCTGCACAACACCTTTCGCCCCCACCGCCAGATTGCCACGCCAATCACGCCCTTGCGGAACACGGGCCAGCGCATGAGGGACAGCCTCGCCGTTAATCAGCAAAATGCGTTTATCGCCCTGTTTGATTTCCGGAATAAACCGCTGCGCCATGATGTAATTCGTTTCACCTTGCGTGAGTGTTTCGAAAATCACATTCGCATTCACTTCTCCTTCCCTCACACGAAAGACCGATGTCCCACCCATGCTGTTTAATGGTTTACACACGACATCACCCTGCTCTTGCCAAAAAGTGTGTAATTTTTCTATCGATTGTGTCACCAAGGTCGGTGGTGTGCAGTCTGGAAAATAAGTGGTATATAATTTTTCATTTGCATCACGCAACGCTTGTGGCCGATTCACCACGGTCACACCCAAGCGTTCTGCCTGCTCTAAAATATACGTCGTATAAATATAAGTCTCATTAAACGGCGGATCTTTGCGCATTAAAATAACATCTAATTCAGCCAACGCCAGATGCTTTTCTGCCTGCCATTCAAACCATCGCTGCGGATCACGAAAAACACGCATCCGACGAGCATCGCCATAAGGGACACCATCGCGTAAAAATAAATTGGCTTGTTCGAAATAATAAATTTCCCAGCCTCGTGCTTCTGCTTCCCATAACATCGCTAACGTGCTGTCTTTTTGATACTGGATCGATCCGATTAGATCCATTACCACCCCTAATCGTATTGTCATATCGATTTTTTCGCCTGCTCGTTAATTTCTCGTGCCGCCGCTAACATGCTTAACTGGGCCACCACACCGTAAGTATAAAACCGATTTTGACACGCATCTGGATCCATCTCTTCATTGGGATCATTACAAGTTTGAGAAAAAGCGAGCGGCTCAAAATGCATGCCGGGAGCATTTAAGTTTTCATCCACACCACGTTCTTTGTGTACGCGATAAAACCCGCCCACGACACATTCTCCCCACAGATACACCACCGGTTCCGCTACCGCTTGCTCTGGTCCAATCGTTTCAAACGTATAAACACCTTCTTGAATAATGACACGATGCACCGGCTGACCACCTTTTGTCATCGACATGCGTGTCCGCTGTTTGCGATTCATTGATTTGAGCTCTTCAACATTGCGCACCGTCATCACCGCCATACCGTAAGTACCTGCATCCGCTTTCACAATCAAAAATGGTTGATGAGGAATATTATATTCTGCATATTTGGCTTTGATTTCGGCAAATAATTTTTCGGCATTAATCACCAAACATTCCATCCCTTCTTGTTGCATAAAATCAATGCGACCACAGTGCCGAAAAAGCGGCGCGATCAGCCAAGGATCAATATCGACTTTTTTCGCAAATTCTTCTACGACACCGGCATAATACTGAAAATGCTCGGATTTCAATCGCTGGCTCCAACCTAATTCGGCTGGCGGAATTAATGGTGTCTTGAGATGGCGTAAGATATCAGGGATACCTTCGGAAAGATCGTTATTTAGCAAAATTAGATCGGGCGTAAAATCGGCAAGGTGTAATTCATCTTGTTGACGCCGTAATGGTTCAATCACCACTTTTTTACCGGAAGGTAATACGATATCCATCGGTGTTTTAATATCTTCAATCAAGGTTCCTAACCGCACTTCAAATTGCGCTTGCGTTAAAATAGTCTGCAAGATGTGTACATTTTCCCAATAAAGCAAATTACGCGTATGACTCTCCGGAATAATCATAATACGCTTTGCCTCAGGGATGAATTGATGAATCACTTTTGCGGCTGATTTAATCGCTAAGGATAAAAAATCAGGATTAAGATTATTAAAACCCGCGGGAAATAAATTCATATCAATCGGTGCTAGCTTAAAACCTGCATTGCGCAAATCGACGGAACCGTACACCGGCGGAGTCGTCAACTGCCATTGCTGATGAAACCACTCATCAATCATGCGATGACGGCTCAGAAAATGTCGCTCAAGAAAACGCAGCGGTTCAACAAACGTGGTATTGAGTTGAGGGATGATAAGAGAATTCGCCAACATTTTTTTTCCTTGTTATGAGTGAACGATATGAAGTCGGCCTAAAAATTCATTGGCATTCACTTCGCCAATGATACGATTGGTATTGATTTCTTGCCCATTGGCATCAAAAAATAATACCGTGGGTGGCGCAATCACTTCATATTGTTTCATTAATGCTTCATCAGCGGCTGTATTATCGGATAAATCGGCTCGTAATAAAACATACGGTTTTAAGGCTTGTTTCACGATGGTTGAGTGAAAAACACGGTTATCCATCGCCACACAAGATTCGCACCAATCAGCATAAAAATCCAGCATCACCGGTTTGTGAGCAGCTCGCGCCGCTAACAACTGTTGGTTGAGACTGGCGACATCGCGGATGATGATAAAATGGGTAGCAGGAGGCGTCACGAAAGGAGTGATCACGCCAGGGGATACGCGTGAGGCCAACCAAATCGCCATGGCGATCATGATCACCCCCATTAATTTTTCGACGGCTTTCATCCACGGACCGCTTTTCGGCAGCCATTGCTTTGTTGAAATGCCAATTAGCAAAAGCGGTAGACCCATACCGAATCCCATCGCAAATAAAGCACTGGCACCAAGCACCAGATTACCCGTCTGACCAATGTACATCAGCACGCCAACGAGCGGTGCTGTGACGCATGGAGATAGGATGAAAGTGGAAAATAAGCCCATCAAAAATACACTCACGTAAGTACCACCTTGTTGATGCGCCGTGAGCTTGAAAAGAGATTGTTGCAGGAAGCGTGGAACACGCAGTGTGTAAAAACCGAAGAGAGAAAAAGCAAGTAAGATGAATATCATACTCATGGAGATAATCGCCCACGGCTGTTGCAGCCAGACTTGCAGAGAATTGCCCATCGTCGCGGCGGCTAATCCGATGAAGGCATAAGCAAGAGCCATGCCAACGACATAAGTTAACGTCAGCAAGAAAGCTTTTTTGGTGCTCATCTGCTGTTTTTGGCCAACGATGATGCTTGTCACAATTGGAATCATGGGTAACACGCAAGGGGTAAAGGCTAGTAATAAACCTAAGCCCGTAAATAAGAACCATATCACTGGCAAATGCTGTGTTTGGAGCGCATTTTGCACGCCATGTTGATCGGTTAACAGAGAAGATGAAGATACTGAACCAGTGGCTAAATTTAATAAAACACTTTTATGCGTGGGAGGATAGCAAAAACCATCTTGCGCACAGCCTTGATATTCCACATTTAATTGTACTTGCTGTGCTGACGCATTTAATACAATCGGAATACTTAAATAGTTGGAGTAAATTTCGTGCCGGGTATGGTTGCGATCGTATTTTAAATCGCCTTGTGGATAATGAATATCCGCTGCAATAGCAGGCTGTAAGGTAACGTGGGTACGTTTTGTATAAAGATAATAACCAGGGGCAATACGCCAATTCGCAAAAATTTCATTCGAGTGACTAACAGAAGCAGAAAAAGTAAAAGCTTCATCCACTGGTAAAGGCGGTGCTATCGCAAAAGCGAGTTGTCCAGTAAAGAAGAAATAGCCTATGACGATAAAAATAAAAAACCAACCTCGTCTATTCTGCATAAGGCGACCTATTGTAAGGGAGATGATACGCTTTACTCAATTCATGGACGGCATCAATCATGACACTCACATTTTCTGGCGGTACATCCGGTGTAATACCATGGCCCAAGTTAAATACATGCCCTTCACCTGGTCCAAATGCGTCTAATATGTTCGACACTTCTTGGCGGATGGCATGGTGCGAATCCAACAACCGAGCGGGGTTCATATTGCCTTGTAGCGCGACTTTCTTACCCACTTTCGCACGTGCTGCGTTCAAGGAAATCTCCCAATCCACACCAATTCCCTCACACCCTGCCTCCGCCATTTGCGGGAGGAAATGGCTTCCTCCTTTGGTAAATAAAATGACAGGGATCTTTCTATTATTATAATGTCTAATAAGACCAGCGATGATTTGTTTTAAGTAAAATAGGGAAAATAATTCATATTCTGGCAATGGCAGCATCCCCCCCCAGGTATCAAACAACATCACCACTTGTACGCCGGCGATAATTTGAGCGTTTAAGTGGACGCAGACGGATTTAGCTAATGTATCCAACAACTTATGCAATAACTGGGGATTTTCTTGTTGTAATTTACGCAATAATGGGAAGCCGGGTTGTGATTTTCCTTCCACCATGTAAGCTGCTAACGTCCAGGGGCTACCGCAAAAACCGATAAGCGGGACTTTACCGGCTAGTTCATGCTGGACGAGTTGAATGGTTTTATAAACATAATTTAACCGTTCAGGATCAGGGACTTGTAAGCGCTGAATATCAGAAGAGTGCCGCAAAGGGCATACAAACTGGGGGCCTTGTCCTTCGCTGAAGAAAAGTCCTAATCCCATCGCATCGGGGATGGTTAAGATGTCAGAGAAAAGGATGGCGGCATCGAGGGCAAAGCGCTGCAGAGGTTGCAAGGTCACTTCGCAGGCTAAATCAGGCGTTTTGCACAAGCGCATAAAACTGCCTGCGCGTTCTCGCGTCGCGCGGTATTCTGGCAGGTAGCGGCCTGCCTGGCGCATAATCCAGACAGGCGTGACATCTACCGGTTCGCGGCAGAGGGCTTTGAGTAATCGGTCGTTTTTTAATGATGGCATGGTGCTGTATCGGATATAATATCGGCGGAATTATACATGAAGCTAAGCAATATGATAATAAATAACAATCTTCCACAGCGAGCTGCTGCTGGTTCATGCGTATTGATAGCCCTCTTCGTTGGCTTCACTTTCTTTTATGCGCTCTGGCAATGGCATAGCGATTGGGTACTTGCCCACCAACCGATGACCGCGCCCGTTTTGACAACATCCGATGCGACCACTAGCTTGATTGCAGCCATCCCGGATGAGCATTTATTTGGCGCAGGAGTAGGCGAGATGCCGATTAGTAGTCTGCAATTACGGGTGACAGGAATCGTCAAGATGGAAGGGGCGTTATCGAAAGCGTATATTTCGATTGCAGGGCAGTCGAGTAAAATTTACCGAACGGGAGATAGCTTGCCTTATGGTGTGACGGTTCACGACATTACTTCAGATGCTGTCATTCTGGAGAATGATGGCCATTTAGAGAAATTGCCGTTGCCGCGCGAGCAATTGGCGTTCAAAATGCGAAATGCTGAGGAGCTGGTATCGTGATCAAGATATTGGTTAAGGTTTGCTGTTTTTGCCTGCTCTCGGGCTTGCTTTTTGCCTGTGCCACTCGCACTTCCCCGCCACGTCGGTTTATGTATACGGCCGATATGTCCGTGTTGCAGCAGGGTAAGCGTGACTTTAAAGCAGGGTATTACCGCCGAGCGATGCGAGAATTATTGCCATTGGCGTGTGACGGATATGCGGAAGCACAGTATGCGGTAGGGTATATGTATTATTATGGGAATGGGGTAACTCAGGATACAGAAGTAGGGTATTTTTGGATCAAACGGGCGGCAGATCAAGGGTTTGTCCCAGCGGAAAAAGCGTTGGAGATAGTAAAAAATTAATAATTCTTTAAGGTATAGTCGAATATAATCATTAATATGCTCACTCAATTATCACAATAATATTATTAGAGATTAAAATGACCGAACCGCTCATGACGATTCTTGATCAAGAACGAATTATTTGGATTGAGGCTCATATTCAAGATCGCAGCAAAATAGATGCTGTAAAAAGGGTGATTAATTCATTTGACGATGTTGTTCTGGGGCGATTTTATGCTTTAGAACAAGCCTATTGGGCAGCTAAGAATAAAGAAGAAATTCGAGAACAAATACGAAATGAGATTTTTGGTTCCAATATTCCTGTCTTAAATAAAGCAGATAGTAAAGTACGTAATTATTTGTGGTGTAGATTCTGCTTAGCTCTAGAAGGAAAAACGGCTGAAAATTTTACTTATGAAACAACTTGGCAAAAGCTTTCTTCTCTTTTTAAGAAAAATAAATCTCCTGTCTCAGCTCCAAATTTTCTTTTAACTTATTTGGATAAGACGTTAGAAGATAAGGATTCATTTATTCCAGCTTATACATTACGTTCAAATAAGTCACAAAAACATATTGCACCCATTATCACCCCTTATTATTTTTTAACTTTAGAAAAAAATAATCCGATTAGAAATTTATTTACGCAAATTAAAAAAATTCAAGCTAGCATTGCGGAAGAAATAAAATATCTACCGGCTGCACAGGCGAGAAAAATGCGTGTAGTACAAGACCTTCTTGATCGTTACATACAAACCATTCAAACGCTTGTTGTTGCAGACCATGTCAGTGAGGATGATTTTAAAAACAAAATTATAGAATGCTCATCGCATTGCTTAGACGAATTAAAATCTATCTCGAATGAGCAACTAGCAACTTCTATTAACTACATGGTAAACAATATTCTACGATCTTTTAAATATATTTCACATCAGAAAACAATATGGCCAATATTTACTGGAAAAGATTTTTACTCAACAGCATTAAATTACATCAAAGACAATAGCACTTATTTATCAGATGATCAGCATAATCAAGTAGTGGTTTTAGAATTATTTCGAACAGTGTCAATGAAATTACAAAACACCTCCAAAACTCAGCAGAAAAATCTGATTTCTGATAACTTGAAACTACTAATGAAAGCCAGCAAAGATTTAACCTATATCAATAAACAACCTCTCATTAGTGAAAAAATTAATGAAGCTATTAATACAGCTATTAATGAATTATCAAAAACACAATTATCGCAAAAAAATTTCTTCCTTCGCTTCTTTTCAAACACGGAAGATAAAATTAAAAAACAATATATAACTGTTCTAAAAATGCTGCGTGAAACATCAACAGATAAAAATATTTTTGCTAAACTAGATGGCTTAACAATCATACGTAAAACTGAACTAACAATGAATAAAAGAAAAATTGAAAATGACCCCCTCCTTGGAATAATAGTAAAGATGCAAAAAAATCTAAAAGTAGAACTCGTAAAATCAAGAATTCCGACAGCAGGAAGCTAATATGTCATCCTAACTTTACTATTACCTCTGCATTTACCATCCCCGACACATTGTCTGGTATAGCAGATAACTGCGTAATAGTTGCATTTTTCGTTTTCAAAACACTTATTAACAACTTCATCAACCTATCAAATTCCACCTTCTGAAACTGCATCTCAATCGAATCATCCCCACTCTGTCGCAATTGCGCGAGAGACTGTCCTAAACCCGCCTGATTAATCTCCTTCTGCAACTCACTCAACATCACCACCGCTGAGGTGGCCTGCTTTTTCTGCCCCTGACGTTCTCCTTTCTTGATCGCCTCATCTGCCGCTTCCATCCACACCAACGTGGCTTTATCCGCGTGAATCCGATTCCGCAGTAAAGCGACATGATCTACTAGCGGCGTCCAAATCCATTGATACACGATAAAAATTCCCACCATCGCACCACCCCACATCACCGCTTGTCTCTCACGTGATGCCAGATTAAACCACCATATTTTTGCATTCGCCCACTGTTCTTTCATCATCGTCATCACTCAATCTCAATCACAGCGTTAATCTGTGTGCCTGCCAGATTGGCACTCTGTTGTTTCACACTCAACCCTTGCTGCGTTAAATAATCAGTAAATAGTGAAAAATTATCAGGGGTGGCTGCTGTTAATTCCAGCGTTAATTGATTATTTTGAAAATCCAATCGCTTTAACTTTACATTATGCGCAGTTGATAAACCCTTTCCCACCTGCCCTAACAACGTCAACAATCGATTCTCACCTGCTTGACCCTCTTGCTGCTGCAATTTTTCTTGCATCCGTAATTTCGGCGCCACCACACTACTCGCTTGTGGAAAATTGCGTTTATAAATTTGCGCAATCTGATACTCAATCGCACTTTCTTGCGATTTTAAAATAAAATAAGACACGATAGGATATAAAAACAATAACCCTACCCACACAGCCGCAGTATAAGCGGTAATTTTCCAAAGCTTGTGAATATGAGGAAGTGTCGATTTCTTTTTTGTATACACGCCTTGCAGCAAATTAATAAAAGGCGTACGAGTGACCTGTTGCGCTAAATCATAAATAAAATTTTCCGACGATAAATAAATCACCTTCGGCGGCGTCATCCAATCGAGTATTTGCGGCAAATTAGCTTGATCACACGCAAACCCTTGCCATAAACTTGTGCGCACTATCGCTACTTTTTCCATCAACACATACCAACTATTTTCTTCATAAGGCAACGCAAGTGACGCGGGAATAAATTGATCCGCCTCAATCTGCCATGATTGCAATAACGCTACCCATGCTTGCATTTTCTCCCGAGATACAACCGCTACTGATACATTCCCATCTGCTAACGTGTCACCCATCGCAAAATGCAGGGTTTCCACCTCATCAATTAATTCATCTTCTAAAGCAAATGGAATAGCTTGTAGACGCTTCGAACGAGAAAGATGTGGTAATTGAACACTGGTTAAAAGCACATCTTCCACCGGCACAATCAACCATACTTCACGATTTTCAGCCAGTTGCGCAAAACCAATCGCATCATCACGGCAAGCATGCTGCGCTACGACACCATCCGCATTCACAACGGCCCAGCTTGGGTGATCCGTATCTAAATAAATAATTAATCTTTCTTGCATCACCCTATCCCTTTACTTTGCCAGAGAATGTTTATCGCCAATTGATCACCTTTTGTCGCTCGCTCCAACAGAGTATAAAGCACAAGTTGCTGCTTCTCTATCGTCACATTGGTTACAACGAGAAAATAACTACTCACCACCGTTACCTTTTGCGCTGAAATAGGATGATTTTTCACGATATCATTATTCAAAAATTGCTGCATCGATACAAATGGTGAAGTGGAACGTAATGCCATAATGGCATTCCCTGCTTCCAAGTTCATGGTTGGGCTTAATACCGCCAAAATAGGCGCAGGAGCCGATTGGACATTCACCAATGCTGCTGCCTCAGGCAATGCCGTCACATAAGGTTGCAACGCATGATAAATCGCTGGTGTGATACCTTTTACAGATCGTAATTCACTCACCGATACCATCGATCCTAGTGTAATCCAATGTACCACCGCATTTACTATCGCCTGTATTTTTTCTTCCGATAAATTAGGTGCGACACTTTGGATTAATCGCTTAAAACTTGTTTGCGCCTCGGTATCATTTAAATTATTAAGATTAAATCGCGCTTGCATATCTTCAATCGTGCTACTGATGTGATAATCATTTATCGTATTGGTAGGCGATGTCATGGGTAATTTATCAATTAATTGATCTGGTTTCTGATTTTCCCAATCGCGACGCAATTGCTCAATGGCCCAAGCAACTGACCCTTGGGCATAAAACGCGGCTTGCGTATCACGCAAAATCAGCGTGGTGCGCTGCGTATCGCGCGAAAGCCGAGCCATCATGATATACGCCATTGAAGCGACGAGAGCCATGATAAATAAGGCAACGACAATCGCTACACCTTGCTGCTGTTTAAAGCTACGCGGAGATAACATACAATTGACTGAGCTGTCCTCCGCTTGAAAAAGTTAAATAAATACGCACTGCACGCGGCAATGGTTCGGTACTTTCTTTTCCTGTGACAGGCCATTGCGAATAAACATGTCCTTGTTGATCAAGATATTCAAAACGAACGGCGCTCACGTTATCCAATAAATCACGTCGATGTGGCGGTGAAGAAGACGCTTGATCTAATACGGGCAAGGTGAGGCGTGAAAAAGAAGGATCATGCCATTGATAAGTGGTGCGTTGTAAGGTGAGGCTGGCATGAGTAAACGTGAGGCTTTGCGAAGAACCGAGAAAAGCTCGCTCTTCTTTTCCTGCTGCATTTAACACGGGCCGATTAACGGCTTGCTCGATATCCCGTGAGAAAATCAGCAATGCCATTTGTAATTGACGCAAGCGTTCTGCATTTCTTTCCGTACCCGCTTGCAATGTGATCACGTGATGTAATGCAGTCGTTAACATCAGGGAGAGCATCGTGAAAATAAACAGAGCGATGAGGATTTCCAGAAGCGTAAAACCACTATTATTCTTTCGCATTAATGTAACTCTCCAAGCTCACGATTGGCGTTTCGTTCTGATCCTCCTCTTCTTCTCCATACACATCGACCTGAATCTTCTTAATCCGCTCATCTGCCGTTTCTTCTTGTTGCGCTTGCCAGTGCCAATCGCGATTCAACATACGTGTCGTCTGTTTCAGCGTCTCTCCCTTCGGCAACACCAAGATCCCAACACGCGCTTCGTTTAACACCTGACTCCCGACCCACATCGCAATCGTCTTATCCTGCAAATAAGTGGTTCCACGAATAGATTGAGAAGCCGCTTTGATAATCGCTGTCATGGCAATACCGACAATCGCCAAAGCGATGAGGACTTCGATCAGTGTTAAACCGCTAGTACAACGCTTTACTGGTAATCGTGCCATCGACATCACCTCTCACGGCGTAACGTGGTTTTTCTCCTTTTTTACCGACATACAAGGTAAAAGGCGTGATATCACCATTCATGGAAATGATCACTTCTCCCTCTAATCGCAGCTGCATACCTTCTGGAATCGCATGCTCTTCCACCGGTACCCATCGATCTTTTTGCAAGCGAGTAAATTGAAACCTATCCGCTCCAATCGTCAATCCTAGCACCGAAGGCTGTAGCATTGCCTGCTCTTCCGCCAACGTCAGCATTTGAGTCAACTCATTGGCAAGAGACTCTACTTGCTTATTTTCATTTCGATGGAGAGAAAGCAAGGCAACGCTGGTCACGATGCTGGTAATAAAAAGCACAATCAAAATCTCGATCAGCGTATAGCCTCTCACGCCGTTTCAGCCTCATTCATATTCCAATTTCCAATCTCACTATTCCCCTCTTTCCCTTTTGGCCCAAAACTATAAATCTTCAACTTTTCCCCTTCATTCAAGTATTGATACCCTTCACCCCACGGATCCATCGGCAACTCTTGTAGATACCCTTCTGGCTTCCAATTCCGCGGTATGGGCAGCGTGGTGGGCTTGGTGACCAATGCCTGCAGACCTTGATCAGTCGATGGATAATGGCCGTTATCCAGCCTATAGAGATCAAGCGCGCTCTGAATAGCGAGAATATCCTGCCGCGCACGCACCATTCTGGCTTGCTCCGGTCGGCTCATGATTTTAGGCACAATCATGGCAGCTAAAACCCCTAAAATCACCACCACCACCAGCACTTCGATCAAGGTAAAACCAGCTGTTCTATAATTATTTGATTTAAAATGACTTTTCATATCGCTCTTCCATTGATATAATTGAATTGCCAACATAACAAAGCAAGTCTAAAATGTAAACGGAGTTGTTTTTACCGCTAGGTAATTAAACTTTAAGGAAATCAGCTTATACTAAGAGTTAGTTAAAACACCCTCGGGGAGTTAAAAAATTATGACAGACTTAAAAAAAGAACAAGCACTCATTGAAGTAGAACAAGCCTTAAAAGACTTCGAACAGTCGATTGAAGGAATCATGGCGGGAACAGAAGCATTATTAAAAAAAATAAACGATCAAAACCCCTATAAAAGACAAGTTAAAGAATTCTTAGTTAGCCTCAATGTAACAGGAACAGATTATTCCAAAGAAGTAAGCGAATTTCGAAAAAAATTCATGCAAAAAGAAGCAGAAGCATTAAATACAACGTTATCTAAAGACTATACAGCCGCCCTCAAGCAAAAACGCGGGCTGGAAGAAGAGATTACAAATAAACCTTCAAAAAAACTCAGATAGATCATCTGGGCTCACAAGGAGCATGACGTATGTTTGAACGGTTGCAAAAGCCTTTCCTGACGGTCGAAACCGGTGAGGCTTATCAACCCATTCGATTAACCTACGATCTCTATCAAAAAAATCAATTGATAGATGCATTGAATGAGCTCACGTGTTGTGAAAAAAACCCGCGAGGTGAAGCATGGACGTGGTTTTGGCGGGATGAATGTGATGACTTGCATTTTGAATCCGTGGATTCTTACCGTAAAAATTCCGAACACCCATTACGTCTTGGCACGTTAACTATTTATCAAGATAAACTCTACCTCAATCTTCCTTCTTTCAAGCGAGCGTGTTTAGCAGTTTCCTTTTTTTATCGTAAGATTGATGAAGCCATTGCCAAAGTGCACAATGCAGATTTTCTCAACAAAGTATTTGGGTTAGATGAACGGTTGCCACACGGTTTTACTGAATTGTTCAAAGAAGAAGAATTAGAGAAAATCGTTCGGCAGCGTATTCATGATTACGAAGCCGTACAAGAAAAAATAGAAAATGCGGCTAGCACCCAAGAAGCGTTTACACTTCTGGCTGAGTACACCAAAGCAGAAGCAAAAAAGCGCTTACCTTATGCCGAACGTTATCCTTTTTATGAGCATCAGAACGATGATCCTGATGTCGTCTCGCTCGGGTTTTATATTTACCTTCGCAGTCGCGAGCTAGTTGCCATTCGCCGTTGGTATGGTGAAATGGGTTATAGCTTAGATGACGCGGCCAAAGAAATCACCAACCAAGTGTTTGGTGATATGATGCATATCGATATTATTGAGTAACTTTCTATGTCACTTTCCACTAAGTTTAAACAACAGTTAAAAGCACGTGCGCATAAATTAAAGCCTGTCATATTAATTGGGCAACAAGGGTTAACGCCCGCGGTTGAAAAAGAAATTAATCGCGCGCTGGATGATCATGAGCTGATTAAAATCCGGATTGCGGAGCAGGATCGGGAGATAAGGAAGGAATTGTTTTCGCAGTTGTGTGAGACGGCACAGGCGGAGTTGGTGCAGGTGATTGGGAATATTGGGGTGGTTTATCGAGCTAGCAAGCAATAAATCCCTACTTGAAGAGCGTATCTACATAGTGTATACTTTCTAGCGATAGGATATAAAGAGAAGTTGCTATGAAAATACACACCACCATTCAAAAATGGGGAAATAGTTTGGCGATTCGCATCACCGGCCCCTTAAAAACCATTCCCCATTTTACAGCCAATATGCCCGTTGAAATTGAGGTGAATGAAGAAGGACTCACGATCCATCCTCTCTCAAAAAAAAGAAAATTACTTTTTAATGAAGCTCAAATATTAAAAGGATTGACAGCTGAAAATGCACATGCCGATGAAATAGTTGATATTCATTATCGAGAATTCAAAAACCATGAATAAATATATTCCAGAACGTTTTGACGTTATTTTTCTCGATTTTGAACCTAAAAAAGGTAAGGAAATAGGAAAATATAGGCCCGCATTAGTTTTATCTTCTAAGGAATATAATAAAAAAACAGGCCTACTTATTTGTTGCCCAATTAGCACCAGTATCAGAGGACACTTGAGCGAAGTCTTTGTGGATGGCCTCGAAAAACCCTCAGTTATAGCTTCTAGCATTATTCAAACTTTATCTTGGCAAGAGCGAAAAGCAAAATTTATTAAAAAAGTCAGCAATGAAGTTTTTGAAGCTGTTTTACAGCGATTATTACCTTTAGTTGGAGCTGATGAGTTTCTGGAGAGTAATTAAAATAAAATTCTCATGAACAATACTAAAAATCTTTGTCATTAAAATACAACCTTAATGCCGCCGCCATTAATGGATCAATAAAGTGATATTCGCCATTTGTCTTTCTTTCTATATAATCCCGTTGTTCAAGTATTTTAAGCGCCTCAACAACAGAAGAACTGGTCATATAAATTTTATTTAAAAATACCTTACCTGTTAATTCTCTGGTATGCCCTTCCGTGATTGCAATAAGAATCTTCCTTTGTCCCGCACTTAATGTAGATAATTCTCTTGCGATTTCTTGGCGCTCTTCTGTCACCATATTGATCCAATAAATCCGCGCATCTTCCGATGAAGGAGCACGTTTGAGATCAGACTCCCAAAGCCGCAGACATAATCCATTCATATAAAAGGGATGTCTTTCTGTAAGAGTAAATAAAGCTTCTAAGACAGAATCATCTAAATTAGAATTCCACCGTTTCCGCGCTAATTTATTGATATGCTTTCTGTAATGCTGCTCGTCTATTCTATCCAAAACAATCCTATCACATAACTTATATAACGGCCTTGCTTTATCGTAAAACATTCTTGCTAGTAAATGACGATTACTTCCTGAAAAAACAAAAGAAAGATAATGTGTTTGTTGGGCAACATGCCTCAATGCGCCTTCAATTCCTTTACCTTCAGCAACCTCACCTATTTCTTGAATTTCGTCAAGAAAAAATACAGCCTGCTTATTTTTCTTGCTCAACAAATCTTCCAAAGCTTGCAATGCTTCCATAATAGTAGTTGCTGGATCATTGCTACCCTCAGGAATAAGCGCAATGTTAACGCCCTGGGTACCTACCGTCCATTTTGCACTTGTTTTTTTAAAATACTGACGAATAATTTCCAGCACCTGCTCTATCGGTGTATTTATTTCACTAATGATTTTCTTAACTCCCGCCAATATCTGCTGCTCAACTCGTTTAGCATCCACTGCAACAAATAGATCAGCTTCTCCAAAAAGAATAGGCAACTCATCGACAGCATATTTTACTAAGCTTGTTTTCCCATACCGTCTGGGTGACATGATTAAAGTATGTTGCCGCGATTTAATATTTGCGATCAATCTGTTTCGTTCATTTTCTCTATTGCAAAAAGCATTACCTTTTGCGATTCCTCGCGGGAAATAAATCTCATAACTCATGGGAGTATCACTTTCTAATAAGGTAGGTAAATTATAACTCGTCGATCACCGACTCGGCAATCACCGAGTCGGCACTTACCGAGTTAAATTATTAGTCTTTTAAAAACAAAGACTTATCTTTATCCTTGGGCGCCACCTGCACCGGCGACTTCAACATCTGCTGTCCATCTTGCGGCTTTAAGCGCAAAAAGATAAACATCGAGAAAAACGTCAACACCCCTAACGCCAGAAAAGTTTGATGAAATACCGTCGGCGTCAACAAAAACCGCCCCGCCTCTGCCGGCGAAAAATACCGCAGCAACAACGCACTAACCGCCACTCCCAAGCTTTGGGCTATTTGCTGCATGGTGCTAACAATGCTCGTGGCTGCACTCATATCATCCGCTGATAATTCCGCATAGCCGAGAGAATTCATCCCACTATACTGCAATGAAATTAATAACCCAAAAATAAACGTGAAAATAGCAATCAAATAAGCCGGTGTCGCTGCATCAATCTGCCTAAACATCAATAATGAAAAACTAACCAGTACCGTATTTAATAATAATAAACGCTTATACCCGGTAAAACGTAAAATAGGCAAAGAAATAGCTTTAATCGCTAAAATACCTAATGCAATCGGCACTAATAATAACCCCGATAATTGCGCTGAATATCCCAACCCAACTTGCAATAATAAGGGTAATAAAAATGGTACCCCGCCAAAACTTAAGCGCGATAATAAATTACCCATCACCGAAATTTGAAAGGTTCGAATGCGGAATAAAGCAACATTCACAATAGGGTGCTGTTGCTTGCGTGAATAGAGAAAATAACTCATCAGCATGAAAATGGAAAGAAACATGATCAAGAAAGCGGTACTTTCATTAGCCGTGGATTCACTTAAATCTGATAAAGAAAACGTTAATGCCGCTAAACCGCCACCAAATAAAACAAATCCCACCATATCAAATGGACGCACTTTTCGCGACGCTGTATCTTTTAACCAATAAATAGCTAAGCCAATCGCCAACAACCCCACTGGAATATTCACCCAGAAAATCCAATGCCACGATAAATGATCCGTAATAAACCCACCTGCGAGCGGCCCTAACATCACCCCGACTGAGACCACCATAATCACCCGATTCATCGCATCCACTAACTCGTGACGTTGAAACGTATATAAAATAATTAAACGACCCAAAGGCAGCATTAACGCCCCACCTAAGCCTTGAATACTGCGCGCAATTACTAACTCAAATAAACTATGCGCATAACCGCACCACAGCGAACTGACGGTGAAAAGCGCTAATGCAGCAATAATAACGCGCTTAATCCCCCACTTATCTGCAATCCATCCGCTAATGGGAATAAAAATCGCTAAACTTAACAAGTAACTGATTAACGCAATTTTTAAATCCACCGGATTAACCTGCAAGCTACGCGCCATCGCAGGAATAGCTGTATTGATGATGGTGGTGTCAAGCGCATCCATGAATAAAGCCAGAGAAACAATGAATGCAATAATTCTTTTTTCTAGCATGGCATCAACCTGTAAATTGATTCAGTTGGAAAATCGGTAACAATACAGCCAATACAATAAATAATACTATCATGCCCATTATCAAAATAATCGCTGGCTCAAATAAGGCTAATGCCACATCAATTAAACGCGTAATATCATTTTCTTGATGCTGCGCCACACGCTCGAGCATGCCTTCAATTTGACCACTGCTTTCACCGCTTGCAATCATGTGTACACTCATGGGCGAAAAAAAAGTCGTGTGCTTTAAGGCAAGATAAATCGCTGCCCCTTCACGCACACGTTGTACTGCTTCTTCCACTGCCTGGCGA
>SCTP01000191.1 GCA_004322325.1 Gammaproteobacteria bacterium
CGCGCAAAAGGCCGTCATAGGCTTGCCGTCTAAGCTTGAGTTTCCGCGCAAATACAGACTGGCAAAAAAGCTCGATTTCCAGGCTGTATTTGACCAGCGTCATAAGTTTGGCCGCCGGTATGCACTAGTACGGTATCGCCGGAATGAGCTGCCTCATGCTCGATTAGGGATCATGATTAGTAAAAGCCAGGTGAAATTGGCCACAACTAGAAACCGATTGCGACGCGTCATCCGCGAAAGCTTCCGGCACCATCAAGAATCCCTCAAAGGGCTTGATCTTGTTGTGATAATCCGGTCAGAATGTACACTTTTAACGAAAAAGATGTGGCGGGAAGATTTCGATAAGTTATGGCAAGCATTAGCAAAATCATTGCAACTCTCCTCATCTACCTGATCCAGGTGTATCGCCTGGCCATCAGCGGGTTGCTTGGCCATTGTTGTCGGTTTGAACCCTCTTGTTCTACTTATGCCATGGATGCCCTCAAAGCCCATGGCGGTTTAAAAGGTAGCTGGTTAGCGGTAAAACGCGTTCTGCGCTGTCATCCCTGGCACGCAGGCGGTATCGACCCAGTACCATAACGATAGAAGTCGACTATGTTAGAAACTATGCTAGATTACGTACGAATTGCACTTTATACCTTGTTGATTGTGGTGGGGTTTTTCCTATTTCAAGCCTGGCAAGCCGAACATCCGAAAGCAGAATTGCCTGCTGTCACGCCCACATCCTCTCCTCAGGCCGTACCAGGTACTCATTTTGTTCCGCAAACGGCGACAGCTACGACGCAACCAGCCGCTCTTCTCCCACCACCCGCGACGGGCCAGCTGGTGACAGTCCAGACCGATGTGCTGGCAGTGAGCATCGATACCCACGGTGGTGATATTGTTGAAGCGAAATTGCTGGGGTACCCAGAATCCCTCCACTCTAAAACACCTTTTACCTTGCTAAACAATGACCCGAAATCTCGCTACGTGGCAGAAAGCGGCTTACTGAGTCCCCAAGGCCCTGATACAGCGGATGGCCAAGCTGTGTATACCACGTCGCAAACCACTTATACCCTGGACCCTAATCAAAATGAACTCGTCGTCAAATTAAATTGGCAAAATCCACAAGGGTTGACAGTAACGAAAGTGTTTACTTTCACCCGTCATAGTTACGAAATTAAGTTAGCTTATGATATTGACAATAAAACCACCCAACCGTGGACCGGTAATCCGTATACCCAGTTATTACGCACCAACACTCCCCCCCCGACTCACGGCGGCTTTGTGAACCTGGCAACTTATTTCGGTGCCGCTGTTTCCACACCGCAGAAAGCATTCCAGAAACTGTCATTCAAAGACATGGCTGAGAAACCTTTTAATCAAACTGCTCCCGATGGTTGGGCAGCCATGATTCAGCACTACTTCATTAGCGCTTGGATTCCACCGCAAAATGATGTTTCCACTTTTTACACCAACGTGACCCCGAATGGCCTCTACACCGTTGGCATGACCGGACCGCAGTTGAATGTTGCTCCCGGCCAGACACTATCGCATAGTGCGAAATTGTATATCGGCCCGACGATTGCTGATTTGCTCGAAAAAACCGCGCCGCATTTACAATTGACGATTGATTACGGCTGGTTTTGGTTTATCTCGATCATCATTTTCTGGATGATGCAGAAGATTTACGATGTGGTCGGCAATTGGGGATGGTCGATTGTGTTAGTCACCATCGTCATCAAACTATTATTTTATAAGTTATCAGCCAAGAGTTATCGTTCCATGAGTAAATTGAAAAAGCTGCAGCCGCGTATCGAGCAGCTTAGGGAACGTCTTGGTGACGATAAGCAAAAATTAACGCAAGCAACGTTAGAGTTATATCGCCAAGAAAAAGTAAACCCCATGACGGGATGCTTGCCGATTTTGATTCAGATTCCAGTTTTTATCGCTTTATATTGGGTATTGGTCGAAAGTGTGCAATTGCGCCAAGCACCGTTTATTTTCTGGATACATGATCTTTCCCAACAAGATCCTTACTACATCTTACCGCTCTTGATGGGTCTTTCCATGTTTATCCAACAGCGCTTGAATCCGCCACCGCCGGACCCGCTGCAAGCTAAAATCATGATGTTGATGCCAGTGATTTTCACCGTGTTATTTGCTAATTTCCCTTCGGGATTAATGTTGTACTGGTTTGTGAATAATACCTTATCGTTTATGCAACAGTGGTTTATCATGCGCAGCATAGAGAAAGAGGGCAATGAACATCGTCGTAAATGACACCATCACCGCCCAGGCGAGCGCGCCTGGGCGAGGCGGCATTGCGGTGATTCGGGTATCAGGTCCTGGTGTGATCACCATCATGCACGCTATTCTCGGTGTTGAACTCACACCGCGTCAGGCAACTTTTCTTCCTTTTCGTGATGCAGCAGGCGAGATCCTGGATGAAGGCATCGCGATTTTTTTTCCTCATCCACATTCTTTTACGGGCGAAGATGTATTGGAGTTGCATGGTCATGGTGGGCCAGTGGTGGTGGATATGCTGCTGCAACGGATTATTAGTTTAGGTGCACGGCTAGCGCGTCCAGGTGAATTTTCTGAGCGAGCGTTTCTGAATGGTAAATTAGATTTAGCACAAGCAGAAGCGATTGCGGATTTAATTGATGCCTCATCTCAACAAGCTGCGCGTTTAGCGATGCGTTCTTTGCAAGGCGAGTTTTCCAAGCAGATTCATGCGTTGGTGGAAAAAGTGATTCATTTGCGCATGTATATCGAAGC
>SCTP01000025.1 GCA_004322325.1 Gammaproteobacteria bacterium
TTTTCAAATCGAGCAATTCCACCTGTTTCGAGAAATACATTCGGCAGTTCTGCAAGATTAAGTTCTTGAATCATCCATTCAATCAAACTTTCTACCGATATTTTTTTAGCGATATGACAAGTAAATTCTTCAAAAATTTTATCAAGAATATCTGGATCACATAAACGGACATATTCATCCTCAATCATTTTAATGCCAATAGCATCACCAAAACGATTAATTACGCCATTAACATAATGAATTTCTACGCTAGTTTTTACTTTAAACGGTTTTAGTTGCTCTAAAATAAATTGCTCTGCTATCTGGCGACGACGTGCCATTAACGTTAATGGTAGGTTAACGTAGGAGGCGAGTTGAATATACGCATTGGTAATATTAGTATAAGTTCCTGGTGCACAAACTGTTAAACTTGGAATTAGATTTTTCATTATATCTTTACTAAAACAAAGCGGAATGGATCCACTTTTCACCAGCGTAACAATGCCAAATAAGGCATTTATGCCGCCTTGGTAAAGTGGTAAATAAAGTTCATTAACACTCGTGTTTAAACCCGAATAATCACCATAGGATTCTTTGAACTTAATCAATCCATCTGCATTCAGACCATTTTTTATTGACCATTGAGTTAGTTCATCGAGGATATTTTTAAAGGTGTTTTTAAAAATTATCCCTTCTTCACTTAAGAAAAAATCATGTAGTGTTTCTGCTGATTCTGGTAGGGGACAATCAAGTTTAGCTAATGAGTCGATATCGCCACTGTCAAAAAACTTTTCAGTAAAGAGTGAATCTAATTTCAATTGATTACGTTCCTGCATAATATTAACCTCCTTTGTTTTATATTGTTTAACAAAGATAAAAAAAGAGATTTATAATTGAAATTTGTTATTTTTATCGGTGTGATAGATACTAACTATAGAAACTTACACTCCTCTAGAAGGCGGTGTTGAGGTTCTCTTTATTTCTTGCTTCATTTCAACTGTATTTTGCAAGGCAACCATTGATTGCTTAAGGTTATCTAAAAATTCCACATTTTTTTCAATTTTCTCAAGTTTTTCAATTTTCTCAATTTTTTTACTTTTATTACCAAAAAAGTGAAGTGATTTAGAGCTTTTACTTTTAATTTTAGCCTTGTTTATTTCCATATTATCTTTTATGTCATCAATTTTTTGAATAACTGGATCCAAATTTTTACATAAATCTAATTTTGCCTGTTGTAAGTTTTTTTCGGCTTCTGCCCTCTTAGTTTGCGGTGTAACCGCTAATTCCTTTTCTACCGCATCAATCGATTTTTTTATCCCATCAATCGATCTTTCTAACTTCTTAATTTCCTTTTCATCCTCTCGATCAAGAGCCTCTTTCCTCTTAACTTCAAGATTAGCTTGAGCCTTTTCCAGTTTCTCTTCAAGATCCTTTTTATCTTGAACCCGACCTTCCTTTTCTTTTAAAATATCTTTCTTTGCCTCTGTTGTATCTTGTAACTTTACATCTAAGACAGAAATAGTCTGTCTTAATAACTGAATATTATCTATCTCTTTTATTAACCTGGTTATTCCTAATTCATCTATAGCGCTTACCAGCTCATCTTTTTTATTATACTCATTATCATCAAGATAATTCTTTGCGTTCACAAGAGCAGACTTCAATAGCGCAAAAGAAGCTGAAAAATCAGATTTATTCTCAGCATTTTCCCTTAAATTAGCTAAAATGTCCTGCTCTTCACTAGAGGCTGAAGAAATAGCAGCGCTCTTGCTATCGTGAAAAACTTTATCGATGCATTTTTCTATAAAATCTGCATAAACTTTTTTATTTTCATTAACAAGAATTTCTAATACATTA
>SCTP01000192.1 GCA_004322325.1 Gammaproteobacteria bacterium
CTATTTTCGATATAGTTGCTGTCATAATTACCCTGGGTTAAACGCATAAAATATTCTTTTTGAAGGGTTTTTACATGATTTAATACCTCAGGGTCTTCAAAAAATTTCCGTGTCTCTTCAAATTCCAGAAAATGCTCATAAAGAGATTCGATGACATCATTCATGTAGCCTTGTGCAATGTTGTTTAAGGCGGTTAATCGTTCAGTATCTTCGTCGGTAAATTTTAACCATTCTTTGCGGCGGGTAATTTCACCTTCATCGATGCCCATTTTGGTCATGAGCTTTAACGTATCCTTCTTATCCATGAATCCCTCTCCCTATGGCAGATAGCTCTCTCTAATGAATTATCATAGCAGTAATTTATCTTTTATGAAGATATTCTGTAATCGTATCGGCAAAGGTTTTCGCTTCAATGGGCTTGGCAATATAGCCGTCACAGCCCGCCGCCAGGGCTTTTTCCTTATCGCCTTTCATAGCATAAGCGGTCACAGCGATGATGGCGATATCTTGATACTGAGGGTCTGCTTTCAGTTTACGAGTTAGCTCTAAACCATCCATCCCTGGCAGTTGGATATCCATGATGATAAGGCAAGGATGAAGGTGCTCCAAGAGGACGAGTGCTTCGTGGGCATCATTGGCGGTATGGATGTCATATCCTTTGGTGGCAAGTAAAACCTTTACCAGCATTAAATTAATCTGGTTGTCTTCGACAATTAAGATAGGTTCAGCCGCCATTAGATCAGGTTCCCTCCTAGATCAAGAAATTAGTATAGCTTACTAAGTGGCGGCGCTTGAATAGTCAGGAAGGTCGCCAATCGTTAAGATTTTCATGGAATTGGTACGTCCATGGACGCCGATTAAATCACCTTTGGTGATAACGACTAAATCACCATTGCTTAAGATACCGCGGTTTTGTAACTCTAACACCGCTGCTTGGTTCAACACGCGACGGTCGATATGAGTAGCATCAAAGGGAATAGGGTAAACGCCGCGATAAAGTGTCATGCGTCTTAAGGTCGCTTCATGTCGACTTAAGCCATAAATAGGGATGTTGGAGTTCACGCGTGACATGAGTAATGTTGTGATACCCGATTCGGTAAGGGCAATAATCGCCGCGATGTCTAAGTGATTAGCGGTATACATAGTTGCCATGGCAATGGCTTCATCGACATGCTTAATGTGCGCATCTTTGAATTGACGCACAGCGTTAATGTTGCGATGTTTTTCTGCACTTAAGCAAATTCTGTCCATTGCAGCAACAGCTTTATCAGGGTACAAGCCAACGGCAGTTTCACCAGAAAGCATGACGGCATCGGTTCCATCTAAGACCGCATTGGCGACATCAGAGACTTCGGCACGAGTGGGAATGGTGTTTAAGGTCATGGATTCGAGCATTTGCGTGGCGGTGATCACGGGCTTATTAAACAAGCGTGCCACTTTGATGATTTTCTTTTGTACGGCAGGTAATTCAGCATCGCCAATTTCAACACCTAAGTCACCGCGCGCGATCATGACGGCATCGGAAACTTGGATAATTTGGTCGATATTCGTCACGGCTTCCGAGCGTTCGATTTTAGCAATAATACCGGGTTGGCCGCCGGCTGCTTTTAATAAGATGCGTGCTTCTTTAATATCATCTGCATTACGCGGGAAGGAGACAGCAATATAGTCAGCGTGTAACCGGACGGCTTCTTTAATATCACTGCGGTCTTTCTCTGTTAATGCCGCTGCTGATAAGCCACCGCCTAAACGATTAATGCCTTTGTTATTGGATAACTCACCGCCGACGATCACTTGGCAGTGAATCTGTGTCACTTCTGTTTTGACGACGTGAAGCACTAAGCGACCGTCATCAAGTAATAGCGTATCGCCAGGACGAACATCGCGAGGCAAATTTTTATAAGCCAAGGAAACGATTTGCTCATTTCCTTCTTTTTCATCCAATTGTGTATCGAGAGTGAAGGGTTGACCTTCTTTCAGTGTCACCTTTTTATTTTTGAAGCGACCGATACGAATTTTCGGCCCTTGCAAATCGACCAGAATGGCGACGGTTTTGCCGTGTTGTGCGGCGATATCACGCACCATTTTAATGCGATTCTCATGCGTGCTCATTTCACCGTGGGAAAAGTTGGCGCGAAAAATAGCGGCGCCGTTTAAAATGACACGTTCCAACATAGCGGGATCGTCGAGCGACGGTCCCAGGGTGACAACAATTTTAGTGCGACGAAGTGGATTCATGCGACCTTTTCATTTTTATGAGCGTATTCTTCTAATGCTGCAACGACGGGTAAGGTTTTTCCTTCCAACAAGGTGAGGAAAGCACCGCCACCGGTTGAGATATAATCAATCTTCGATGCAACATCGTATTTTTCAATGGCAGCCAGTGTATCACCACCGCCTGCAACTTTAAATGCTTTTGTATT
>SCTP01000026.1 GCA_004322325.1 Gammaproteobacteria bacterium
CAAATTTTTTGTATAATTAACAAAAAGTTCTTGTAGCTTTTCATTCACATCGTTCATGATGTTTTTCCCATGCTATTTTAATCATGTCAGGTAGTTTTATAGGATCAAACGGCTTACTGATCACTGTTAAGACACCCATATCTTTATATTCACACATTTCATTTGATTGAATTTTCGCCGTCATGAAAATAGCGGGAATATCGATGCAATTAGGTGGCTCTCGTAATTTTTTTAATGCTGTTGGACCATCCATGTCTGGCATCATCACGTCGAGTAATAGTAAATCTGGCTGAAACTGCTTCACGGCTTCCAAGACTTCTGCGCCTGTACAGCAATAATACACAATAAATCCGCCTATCTCTTCTAGCGAAACTTTAGCAATTTCTCTGATATCTGGCTCATCTTCTGCATACAAAATTTTTATCAGTTTCTTCATTTTATTCCTCAATAACCGATTCAATCGTATTTAATAATTTATCATGTGAAGTTTTTGACTTAATCAATACCTCTCTCACATGATGCGCATATTTCTTATCTAATTCTAGAACAGAATAAATAATAATCGGCAAATTATGGTCTGCGAAGAGAGGAATAAGATCGACACCATTACCATCAGGCAATAGCAGATCTAAAATCACTAAATCAAAATGGGTGGTATCAATCTTATTGAGTGCTTCCTGCATCGTTGAAACGGAGACAACATGCGCTTCCTTACTCAACAATGCTGCAATAACTTTTTGCGTTTCAACATCATCTTCAACATGCAAAATGTTTGGGACTTTTGCTGGATGACGGCTTTTAATGGAAGAAATGGTTTGTAATAGTTTATTAAAATCAATCGGCTTATCTAACCAATCTACCACCGCAAATGCTTCTCCATTTAATAATGCTCGCCCCGTTTCTGCAATAATAGAAATGACAACAATAGGAATGGTTTTTGCTTTGTCCCAATTGCGTAATTCTCTTATAAAAGCAATGCCATCTTGATCTGGCAGAATAAGATCAAGCAGCAAGGCATGATAATGATTTTGATCAATTAATCGCTTGGCATCTGATACTTTATCCGCAATGTCCACATTAAAACCAGCTGAGGTTAATAGTGCACTAAGATAATTTGCTTGATCTTCATCATCTTCACAAATTAACAATTTCCATTTAGCCCCTCGTAAAGCATTTTTCTCTTCTTTTTCTGGAATGAGACTATTATCACATATAGGCAAATCGAAATAAAAAGTAGTTCCTTCTTTTTCATCGCTGATAAAACTTAATGTCCCGCCTAGTTTTTCAATCAGTGCCTTACTGATACTTAGCCCTAATCCTGTCCCACCCTTTCCGCGTGCATCTGATGAATCTGCTTGAGAAAATTTTTGAAAAATCTTGGACTGAAAGTCTTTATCTATCCCTGATCCTTTATCAGCAACAGAAACACGTACCATACTGCCATAACAATGAATATCAACACTCACTACTGCTCCCTTCGGAGAAAACTTTATTGCATTAGAAATTAAGTTCCCTAATACTTGCATTACCCTATCAGGATCAACATAAACTTGAGCGGTATCATCTGAAGAAATTAGTTTCATTTCTACGTCAAACTTATCACCATACATTTTATTAGCTGTAATCGCTTCACTCACCACCTCTTTAATATCGACTTTCTTTAATCGAAAAACCATTTTGCCTGCTTCTATTTTCTCCATATCCAAAATATCATTAATTAACAATAATAATCTTTCGCAATTATTATTCGCGATATCCAATAAACTTTTTGTTTTATCTGAAAATTCGCCTACTTTTCCGCTTAATACTAATCCTAATGCCCCGCGAATAGAAGTAATAGGGGTGCGTAATTCATGACTCACGACTGAAACAAATTCATTTTTCATTTTTTCAACATTTCTTCTTTCGGTAATATCAACCAGCGTACCAACCATGCGGATGGGATGATTATATTTATCTCTTAATGCCTGACCGATTGCTTGAAACCATCGAT
>SCTP01000193.1 GCA_004322325.1 Gammaproteobacteria bacterium
TTTATTATGACTTTTACTTTAAAGATCACGCTTTTTCCAGCGAAGATTTAGAAAAAATCGAAGCAAAAATGCGGGAATTGGCTGAGGAAAATTATACCGTTTCGCGTAAAGTTGTTAATCGCGAGGAGGCTATCCAATTTTTCAAAGCATTAGGCGAAGATTTTAAAGTAAAAATTATTGAAGCTATTCCAGAAAATGAAACGTTAACGATTTATCATCAAGGCGATTTTGCCGATTTATGCCGCGGTCCGCATGTACCGAGTACTGGCATGCTAAAAGCCTTTAAGTTGACCAAAGTCTCTGGTGCTTATTGGCGTGGTGATTCCAATAACGAAGTGTTACAACGCATTTATGGTACCGCTTGGAAAGATAAAAAATCGTTAGACGAGTATCTTAAAAATCTCGAAGAAGCTGAAAAGCGTGATCACCGTAAATTAGCAAAGACGATGGACCTCTTCCACATGCAAGAAGAAGCACCAGGCATGGTCTTTTGGCATGATAACGGTTGGACGATTTATCAACAAATTAAGCGTTACATTAGCCAGCGTATCGCTGAAAATGGGTATGAAGAAGTTTCTACCCCCCAAATCGTTGACTTGGAACTCTGGAAAAAATCAGGCCATTGGGACATGTTCAATGAAGAAATGTTTACTGTAGAGTCGGATGACAAGCAATATGCCGTCAAACCCATGAATTGTCCCTGCCACGTGCAGATTTTCAAACAAGGATTGCGCAGCTATCGCGATTTACCTATCCGTTTAGCAGAATTTGGTTATCTGCATCGCAATGAATTATCCGGTGCGATGCATGGCTTGATGCGGGTTAGACAGTTAGTGCAAGACGATGCGCATATTTTCTGTACCGAAGGCCAATTGCAAGAAGAAGCATCGAAGTTTATTCATTTGCTAATCGACGTCTATAAAGATTTTGGCTTTAACGATATCACCGTTAGACTCGCTACCCGACCAGCTAAGCGCATTGGAAACGATGCCCTGTGGGATCAAGCAGAAACTGCCCTAGCGGAATCCTTACGCAGTGCAGGACTTACTTTTGAAGTCCGTCCAGGCGAAGGGGCATTTTATGGTCCTAAGATTGAATTTCATCTTAAAGATTGCCTAGGGCGTATGTGGCAGTGCGGTACGCTTCAGCTCGATTATGCCCAGCCAGCCCGCTTAGAGGCCTACTACATCGCCGAAGATGGCAGCAAAAAGACCCCAGTCATGCTGCATCGTGCCATTTTAGGCTCGCTCGAACGGTTTATTGGCATCTTACTCGAACATACAGCCGGTGACCTACCCATCTGGCTGGCGCCTACCCAAGCCGTCGTCATGAATATCACGGATAAACAAGCCGCTTATGCCGAAGAAATCACCCTTGAACTCAAAAAACAGGGGGTTAGGGCAAAATCGGACTTGAGAAATGAGAAGATCGGCTTTAAAATCCGCGAGCACACTATTGAACATATCCCCTACCTTTTAGTGGTAGGGGATCGTGAGGTAGAATCACGTACGGTTTCAGTCAGAACCCGAGATGGCACCGATCTGGGCAGTATGTCCATTGACAGCTATCTGGAACGGCTCCAGGCTGAAATAGCACGTCGCGGTCGAATGAAATAGGAGGATATCGAATTAGTACCGAAAAGAAGCCTCGAATTAATGAGGAGATTAGATCTCCAGAGGTTCGTGTGATTGATGTAGAAGGTAAGCAACACCTTGTCTCAATCCATGACGCAAGAAAAATGAGTGAAGAAGCTGGGTTGGATTTAGTGGAGGTATCGCCAGAAGCGAAACCGCCCGTTTGTCGTATTATGGATTACGGCAAATATATGTTCCAAATGAGCAAGCGTAAAGCCGCTGCGAAAAAGAAACAAAAACAGGTTCAGATTAAAGAAATTAAGATTCGTCCAGGAACAGAAGAGGCAGATTATCAGGTTAAATTACGTAGTGTAACCAAGTTCTTGGAGAATGGAGATAAAGCAAAAATTAGCGTACGCTTCCGAGGCCGTGAAATGTCGCATCCTGAATTGGGCATGCAACTATTAGAGAGAATGGTCAAAGATCTCGCCGATTATGCGACGCTGGAACAGTCTCCCAAGTTTGAAGGGCGCCAAATCATCATGGTGGTGGGGCCAAAGAAGAAATAAATTATTTTTGGAGTAAAATGCAATGCCAAAGTTAAAATCAAATCGTGGTGCAGCCAAACGATTTAGACGAACAGCAACCGGGTTTAAGTGCGGTAAAGTAAACCGTCGACACCTTCTTACCGCCAAGTCCAGCAAGCGTAAGCGTCAGCTGCGCGTGGGCCTCATGGTGCGTGATGAGGATAGGGGTCGAGTCGAGCAAATGCTGCCATACGATGTTTAATTGATTGAGTAATGATTTAAGTAGAGGAAAGAAGATATGCCAAGAGTAAAACGTGGTGTCACTGCTAGAGCCAAGCATAAAAAGGTTCTTAATAAAGCAAAAGGTTATTATGGTGCTCGCAGCCGCGTTTTTCGTGTTGCTAAGCAAGCTGTCATTAAAGCCGCACAATATGCGTACCGTGATCGCCGTCAGAGAAAACGTGAATTTCGTGCTCTCTGGATTATCCGTATCAATGCCGCTGCTCGTGCTCATGATATGAGCTATGGCATGCTGATGAATGGGTTGAAGAAAGCGGGTATCGCCATCGACCGCAAAGTGTTGGCCGATATTGCTGTTCATGATAAAGCTGCTTTTACAGCCATTGTCGAACAGGCGAAAGCCAGTTTAGCTAACGCAGCTTAAGAAAAAGCAGACGATTCCTCCCTTGAAAGAGGGAGGAAGTCCAACCATGCACGATACAGCGGAGAAGCTATGCAGTCGTTGGAAGAAATCTTAGAACAAGCAAAATCAGCGATTCAATCCATCTCTGATTTAAAATCCCTCGATCAATATCGTGTTCAATACCTCGGCAAGAAAGGTCAATTAACTGAGTATCTCAAGACCCTCGGCCAACTTCCTCCTGAAGAACGCCCGGCGGCGGGTCAAAAAATTAATGCTGCTAAAGAAGCTATTCAAGCTTTAATTGAGCAACGTGATACGGAATTAAAAAAACTTCAGATTGAAAGTCAGTTGGCAGCCGAGTCAATTGATGTCACGTTACCAGGCCGTTGCTTGGAATTTGGCAGTATTCATCCTATTACTCAGACGTTTGCCGAAATGCGCAGAATCTTCTCTCAATTTGGCTTTATTTTTATGGAAGGCCCTGAGATGGAAGATGATTATCACAACTTTAGCGCCCTTAATGTTCCTCCCTTGCATCCTGCTCGCGCCATGCAAGACACCTTTTATTTTGCGGATAATTTACTTTTACGCGCCCACACGTCGAGCGTTCAAATCCGTGCGATGAAAAAAATCGCACCGCCTTTGCGTGTCGTTGCCATGGGTCGCGTTTATCGCCGCGACTTTGATATGACTCATACACCCATGTTCCATCAAATGGAGTGTTTAGTAGTGGATGAAGGGGTGACCTTTGCCAATTTAAAATCCTTACTACTTGAATTTCTGCGTGAATTTTTTGCGACCGACGTTGCTATTCGCCTTCGACCTTCTTATTTCCCTTTCACTGAGCCTTCTGCTGAAGTAGATATTGGCTGTTTAAACTGTGGGGGGAAAGGCTGCCGTATTTGCAAAAATACAGGCTGGTTGGAAGTATTAGGTTGTGGGATGGTGCATCCGAATGTCTTGAAGGGAGTCGGAATCGATAGCGAGCGTTACAGTGGGTTTGCTTTCGGTGTGGGGATGGATCGTTTAACACTTCTCAAATATGGCATCTCAGACTTACGCGCTTTGTTTGAGAACGATTTGCGCTTTTTACGACAATTTTAAGCGAGCTTATATGAAATGCAGTGAATCCTGGTTACGGGAATGGGTTAACTTCGATCTAACCCGCGAAAAGTTATCTGACTTATTAACCATGGCTGGACTCGAAGTGGAGTCGGTTGAGCCGGTATTCGATATTTCCATCACGCCTAATCGTGGTGATTGCTTAAGCGTACGCGGCATTGCGCGTGAAGTTTCAGCCTTAACGCGAGCGCCTTTAACACCCGTTGCTATTACTGCTATTCCGCCTGCTAGCCAAGAAACACTGCCTGTGACTCTTTCTGAGGGGTGTCCTCACTATGTTGGGCGCATTATTCGTCATGTGAAAGCCGATAAACCCACACCAGCTTGGTTGCAAGAACGTCTGCAGCAATGTGGTGTGAACTCTATTAGCCCGATTGTCGATGTAACCAACTACGTGATGCTAGAGCTAGGACAACCGATGCACGCGTTTGATCTCGGTAAAATTAAGCAAGGTATCATCGTCCGTCAGTCTAAAGCGGGCGAAAAACTAACTTTGTTAGATGGTAGCGAAAAAGTATTAGATGCAGAGACGTTAGTCATTGCTGATCAAGAAAAAGTGTTAGCGATTGCGGGCGTGATGGGTGGCATGGAATCAGGTGTTACCTCATTGACCCATGATATTTTCCTCGAAAGCGCCTATTTTACTCCCACGACCATTGCACGCCAGCGACAATATTATCTGTTAAATTCAGATTCTGCCTATCGTTTCGAACGTGGTGTGGATCCCACCATTCAACGCGAAGCTATTGAACGGGCTACCCAGCTTATTTTAGAAATAGTGGGTGGTGAAGCCGGTGCTATCATTGAAAACACTAGCGAGGCCGACCTGCCTGCACAGCGAAAGATTAAGTTTTCTCCTGAAAAAATCGAGAAAATTTTAGGTTTTTCTATCCCAACAAAAGAAGTAGAAGCTATTTTTAAGGCATTAAACTTTAAGTACGATTCTCTTTCTGGTCAGGTCACCACGCCATCTTATCGTTTTGATTTATCGCTTCCTGAAGACCTCGTTGAGGAGATTGCGCGCCTCTATGGCTACGATAAAATTCCCGTACAGCCTATCAAAGCTGATTTGCGAACCCATCACGCTGCTGAAAATGCCCCTGATACGCATCCCCTTCGTCTAGCTTTAAGTCATCAAGGCTTCCACGAAATTATTTCCTATAGCTTCGTCGATAAAAAACTGCAAGCCTTACTAGACCCGCAAGAAGTACCACGCGAATTAGTCAACCCCATCACCGCTGACATGGCGGTGATGCGCACGAATTTATGGCCTGGATTGGTAAACACCTTGCTCTACAACAAAAGCCGCCAGCAACAGCGGATACGCTTATTTGAAATGGGTATGTGTTTCTTAACCCAAGAGCAGCTTAAACTAGGTGGCTTAGTGACTGGCTTAGCCCAGCAAGAACAATGGGGTGTTCCTGCTCGAGAAGTCGATTTTTTCGATCTAAAAGGAGCGATTGAACAGCTATACCCCTTTACCTTCAAGCCGGATACCCATCCTGCTTTGCATCCCGGCCAAACAGCAGGTATCTATGCTCAAAACCAACAAGTAGGAATAATAGGCGCCTTGCACCCCACAGTGACCCAAGCCTTAGACTTGCCCTGCAAGGTATTTGTATTTGAGTTAGACTTAACTTGGCTACGCACCGCCTTGCAAAAATTGGCTCACCACCACGTT
Source organism: Gammaproteobacteria bacterium (assembly GCA_004322325.1). Taxonomy (GTDB): domain Bacteria; phylum Pseudomonadota; class Gammaproteobacteria; order DSM-16500; family DSM-16500; genus Aquicella. The sequence continues at coordinate 5,548 of SCTP01000193.1, forward strand.
CAAGAGATATCCAAGTTTCCAGAGATTCGACGAGATGTTGCAATTTTAGTCAATCAGAGTATACCATCGAAGGATATTCAGGATACAATAAGCAAAGTAACAGGTGATTGGTTAAAAGACTGTTTTGTTTTTGACGTCTACGCAGGGAAAGGCGTTCCACCTGGACTGAAAAGTATCGCGTTAGCTTTGATTTTGCAGCACCCAACGCGTACGCTAGTAGATGATGAAGTCGTAGCGTTAATGGACCGAGTGGTCCAAACATTGAAGGATCAATTAGGAGCACAACTAAGGAGTTAATATGGCGGTCACTTTAACGAAGGCAGATCTGGCAAAACGGTTAGATGAGCAAATCGGCTTTACTAACCGCGAAGCGAAAGAAATTGTCGATTATTTTTTCCTCCAAATTGCTGAATCCCTAGCAAAAGGCCAGCAGGTGAAGTTATCTGGCTGTGGTAACTTTATTCTTCATGATAAAAAAGAACGGCCAGGCCGCAACCCCCGAACAGGCGAAGAAGTACCGGTTACTGCGCGTCGTGTTGTCACTTTCCATTGTGGACAGAAACTTAAAGCACGTGTGGAAAAATATGCCGGCAAAGAATCAGAAGAACAAGAATAGCTTGAGCCGAATCAAGCGTAGGCAAAAAATAGCCAAAAGTTTGCCTGTGATTCCTAATAAACTGTACTTTACGATCAGTGAAGTCAGTGACTTGTGTGCCGTGAAAGCCTACGTCTTACGTTATTGGGAACAAGAATTTCCTCAATTAAGACCACTGAAACGCCGTGGGAATAGACGTTATTACCAACCCAATGATGTCTTACTGGTCCGGCAAATTAGAAAATTACTTTATGAAGATGGGTTTACGATTGAAGGGGCACGGGCTCAGTTATCCCATTCCCACGTACCCCCATTATCACCCGCTGTGGGGGCTTCTTCTGCCCAGGCCAAAATGATTGTAAGAAAACTCATTACTGATCTAGAGATTGTGTTACAGAGTTTGCAAGCAGACATGAAGCTAAGCCCTAAGATTAATTAAATCCCCTATTTATTCTTCACAAAAAAATGTTACTATTCCTCTCCCGCGGTTAGCCGTGGGATTCTCGGGGCGTGGCGCAGCCTGGTAGCGCACTTGCATGGGGCGCAAGTGGTCGCCGGTTCAAATCCGGCCGTCCCGATTAACGTAACCTTTATGGCTCATGGAATTAATCGTATGCAATTGAAGGAATGTCAAAAGGAACAAGCAACCGTGGAAAAAGTTTGGTTAAAAAGTTACCCTCCCGGCGTACCTGCTGAAATTAATCCTGATACGTATCAGTCGCTCATCGAAGTTTTTGATATCAGTTGTGAACAATATCGTGATCGTCCTGCTTTTTATAGCTTTGGTACGACCTTCACGTACGGCCAAATGCAGGAGTGCAGCCAACTCATTGCTGCCTATTTACAGCAGCAGTTGAAATTAAAAAAAGGCGATCGCATTGCCATTATGCTGCCGAATATCTTGCAATATCCCATGGTCATGTTTGGTGCCTTGCGTGCGGGATTGGTGGTGATTAATGTCAATCCGCTTTATACAGCGGATGAATTAACTTTTCAGCTGAATAATGCTGGAGCAACAGCCATTGTCGCGTTAGAAAATTTTGCTAGTACCGTAGAAAAAACGGCTCCTCAAGTCGCTTCTTTAAAACATATCATTATCACCCGCATCGGCGATGCGCTGCCTCGTGCTAAAGCTTGGATGATGCAATTTGCGCTCAAATATCTGCAACGAAGAATTCCTAAATGGACGATACCCCAGGCTATTTCTTTTAAAGACATGCTGGCGCAAGGTAAACAATTATCATTTGTGCGTGTCCCTCTCATTAATACGGATATTGCTTTCTTACAATATACCGGCGGCACGACAGGGGTTCCTAAAGGCGCGATTTTAACGCATCGCAATATCATTTCTAATCTCATGCAAGCCGAAGCATGGTTTAAGAGTATTTTAGAGTTTGGTCAGGAAATTATTATTACCGCATTGCCGCTTTATCATATTTTTTCACTCACGGCGAATGGCTTATTTTTTACTAAAATCGGTGGCTTGAATGTCTTAATCGCTAATCCGCGTGACATTCCTCACATGATAAAAGAAATGAAGCAGTTTAAATTTACCGCTATCACAGGTGTGAATACGCTGTTCAATGGCTTATTAAAAAATCCGGATTTTAAAACCGTCGACTTTAGCCACTTAAGATTGGCTCTCGGTGGTGGGATGGCTGTGCAAAAAGTCGTGGCAGAAAAATGGCAAGCAGTGACCAAAGCCCCCTTACTAGAAGCCTATGGCCTGACGGAAACTTCGCCCTGTGTCACCATTAATCCGCCAGATTTACGTGCTTATAATGGGACGATTGGGTTACCCGTTTCCTCCACGGACGTGTGCATTTTAGATGACGATGGCAAAGAAGTGCCCATCGGGCAGAGTGGCGAATTGGCGGTGAAAGGGCCGCAAGTCATGAGTGGCTATTGGCAAAATCCCGTGGAAACGGAAAAAGTCTTTATCCGAGACGGTTGGCTGCTGACAGGGGATATCGCCTCTATTAATGAAGAAGGCTATGTCCGCTTGTTAGAGCGCAAGAAAGACATGATTTTGGTCTCCGGGTTCAATGTGTATCCTAATGAAGTGGAAGACGCCCTCGCCAAAATGCCGGGAATCCGCGAAATAGCGATTGTAGGCGTACCAGATGACCATTCCGGCGAGATCGTCAAGGCATTTATTGTCAAAGAAAACCCCCATTTAACCGTCGCTGAGGTCATTGAGTATGCTCATGCCCATCTAACCCCTTACAAGGTACCTAAACAGATCGAATTTTGCCAAGAATTGCCCAAAACTAACGTCGGAAAGATATTGCGCCGGGTTTTACGGAATACTTCGTGATAGCGACGAGTTATGCTATAATTCCCCCGTCAAAAATTCACTTAAATTGTAGCCCACTATGGACAATTCAATTGCCAAAGAAGTTCAGAAAGTTAGCGTCGAAACTGAGCTAAAAAAATCCTATCTCGATTACGCCATGAGCGTTATCGTTGGTCGTGCCCTCCCTGATGTTCGCGATGGCTTAAAACCTGTGCACCGCCGTGTGTTATTCGCCATGCACGAGCTGGGGAATGACTGGAATAAGCCGTATAAAAAATCCGCTCGTATCGTCGGTGATGTCATCGGTAAATACCATCCGCATGGCGATACCGCCGTGTACGATACCATTGTTCGTATGGCACAGCCGTTTTCCATGCGGTATATGCTCGTCGATGGACAAGGTAACTTCGGTTCTATCGATGGCGATGCAGCCGCAGCGATGCGTTATACCGAAATCCGCATGTCTCGATTAGCACATGCTTTATTAGCCGATATTGAGAAAGAAACCGTCGATTTCGTTCCTAATTACGATGAGAATGAAATGATGCCAGCGGTTTTGCCGACGCGGATTCCGAATCTGCTAATCAATGGCTCTTCTGGTATTGCGGTAGGGATGGCTACGAATATACCCCCTCATAACCTCACAGAAACCGTGAATGCTTGCATCGCTCTGATTGATAACCCTGAGCTGACGATCAATGAATTAATGCAATATATTCCTGGCCCTGATTTCCCTACAGCAGGAATGATCCAAGGTAGAAATGGGATTATCGAAGCTTATCATACCGGCCGTGGCCGTGTGATCGTGCGTGCTAAAACCCATATTGAAACGGATGAAAAAACAAATAAAGAACGGATCATCGTCACTGAGTTGCCTTATCAAGTGAACAAAGCTCGTTTGGTAGAGCGTATCGCTGAATTGGTGAAAGAAAAGAAAATCGAAGGCATTAGTGCTCTGCGTGATGAATCCGATAAGCAAGGCATGCGCGTGGTCATCGAGCTACGCCGTGGTGAAAATGCGGAGATCGTATTAAATAATTTATTTGTGCAAACGCAATTACAAAGCGTTTACGGCATCAACATCGTTGCTCTGTCGGATGGCCAGCCCAAGTTACTTAATCTTAAACAATTGCTTGAAGCGTTTATTAGTCATCGCCGTGAAGTCGTCACGCGGCGTACGATTTTTGAATTACGCAAAGCGCGAGAACGCGTGCATATTTTAGAAGGATTGGCGATTGCACTTTCTAATATTGATCCCATGATTGCCTTGATTAAACAAGCCAAAGATTCCGCTGAGGCCAAAGGACAATTATTGAAACATACTTGGCAAGTAGCGCAAACCATCGATATTTTAACACGCGCCGGTAGTCACGATGCGATTATGCATACGACGGAACAATACGGTTTATCTGATGCAGGCTATCGTTTATCGCCTGAACAAGCACAAGCGATTTTAGACATGCGCTTACATCGCTTGACGGGACTTGAGCAAGATAAAATCGTGAGTGAGCACAAAGAATTGCAAGCGCTCATTCAACAGCTCGTCGAAATTCTGCAAAATGCGAGCCGCTTGATGCAAGTGATTCGTGAGGAATTAAGCGAAATCGTAAAAGAATTTGGCGATGCAAGACGAACAGAAATTCTGGCGACAGAAGAAGGCGAAGTCATCATCGAAGATTTAATTCCCGATGAAGAAGTCGTCGTCACGCTCTCTCATGAAGGCTATGTCAAAACCCAACCGCTGGCAGTTTATCAAGCACAACATCGTGGCGGTCGTGGTAAATCGGCTACCGCCATGAAGGAAGAAGATTTTGTCGAATATCTGATTGCAGCACGTACACACGATACGGTGTTATGTTTTACCAATCGTGGAAAAGTGTATTGGCTCAAAGTCTATCAATTACCACAAGCAAATCGAGCCGCTCGTGGCCGCCCGATTATTAACTTGCTACCGCTTGCTGAAGGTGAAAAAGTAAATGCCTTCTTACCAGTACGCGAGTACGGTGAAAATCAATATGTCGTCATGGCAACGGCGATGGGGTTAATCAAAAAAGTATCGCTCGTCGATTTTTCTCGTCCACGCTCGTCCGGCATCATTGCGATTGCACTTAATGAAGGTGATTGTTTAGTTAAAGCAGATATTACCGATGGCAATCACGACATCATGCTGTTTACTGATGAAGGTAAAGTCGTCCGCTTCCCTGAAAGCAAAGTCCGTTGTATGGGACGGCAGGCGGTAGGGGTGAGAGGGGTGAAATTGTCTGAGACCCAACGCGTCGTTTCTTTAATCGTCGCGCAGCAAGGCGACATCTTAACTGCCACCGAAAATGGCTATGGCAAACGGACTGTCTTAGACGAATACCGTCTCAGCGGCCGTGGAGGGCAGGGGGTTATTTCCATTCACGTGAATGAACGAAATGGTAAAGTCGTCGGGGCACTGCAAGTAAACCCAGAAGACGAAGTCATGCTGATCAGCAATAAAGGCACGCTGGTACGTGTCCCGGTTGCTGAAATCTCGTTAATTGGCCGTAATACGCAAGGGGTGCGTCTCATTCAGTTGAGTGAAGGAGAAACCCTGGTGAGCCTGGAGCGTATTGCAAATATCAAAGGAGAAGACAAAGAATGAGTCATCATAAGGAACCTGCTGTCATTCCGGTTATTACCGTCGATGGCGCCAGTGGCACGGGTAAAGGCACTGTTAGCCAGGTCTTAGCCACCCGTCTCCGTTGGAACTTCTTAGATAGCGGGGCATTGTACCGTGTGCTAGCCTTAGCTGCTCAAAAGCATAGTGTCGCTCTGGGTAACGAAGAAGCGCTGAAAGTACTGGCTGAGCATCTCGATGTGCAGTTTATTGCCCAAGAAAACAAGTTATCGAAAATCATCCTCGAGGGAGAAGACGTCACCGATACTATCCGTACGGAACTGATTGGCAATGATGCCTCTATCGTTGCTGCTTTACCTGCTGTGCGTGCGGCCTTACTTAGCCGTCAACGGGTTTTTCGAGAACTGCCTGGCTTGGTGGCAGACGGCCGGGATATGGGGACAGTGGTATTCCCTGATGCTGAATTAAAGATCTTCCTCATCGCAAGCCCCGAAGAACGGGCGCTGCGACGTTATCATCAGTTGATGGAAAAAGGTATTAATGTTACCCTAAGCGACCTTATTCAGGAGTTGCGTGAACGTGATAAGCGTGATCAAGAACGTACCGTCGCTCCGCTTAAGCCCGCAGCAGACGCCATTGCTATTGATACCAATGGCTTAACTGTTGAGGAGGTGGTCAATCGGATACTTGCCGAGGTCCACCAAAAAAAGGCCTTTCCTGTTATCTCAAGCCTGACGACGATGGAACTCGTTGAAGCAGCTGGGGTAGCAGAGTAAAGAAACAGCAACTAACCTTGTTATTTAGAGTTGAGAAAATCATGCCCAAAACTTTTGCAGAAGTGTTTGAGTCAAGCTTAAACGACGCTTCTATGTCCCCTGGATCAATTATCACCGCCACCGTTGTAGGAATTGTAGCTAAACACGTTATTGTCGATGCGGGATTAAAATCAGAATCGTATATTCCTGTTGAACAATTTTATGATGAAACAGGTGCTATAGAAGTCCAGGTTGGCAGTGAGGTTAAAGTAACACTTGAAGTATTAGAAGATGGCTATGGCAGCACACGCCTTTCCCGCGAACGCGCGAAGCGTCTCGAATCGTGGTCTCATTTGGAGCACGCTTACGAAACCAAAGAAACCATTAAAGGTGTCATCGTTGGCCGTGTCAAAGGTGGATTTACGGTTGAAATTAATAAAGTCCGTGCTTTCTTGCCAGGTTCATTGGTCGATGTCAAACCTATTCGTGATCCTGAAGTATTTGAAGGCAAAGAATTTGAATTCAAAGTCATTAAAGTCGATCCAAAGAGAAATAATATCGTTGTTTCTCGTCGTGCCGTATTGGAAGCAGAAACCAATGTGGAACGTGCTGCCGTTCTTGAAAATATCAATGAAGGCGATGAAGTAAAAGGCGTGGTCAAGAACCTCACCGATTACGGTGCTTTCATCGACTTAGGTGGCGTAGATGGTCTATTGCATATCACTGATATGTCATGGAAACGTATTAAACACCCCAGCGAAATTTTAACGATTGGCGATGAAATTAAAGTTCGCGTGTTAAAGATTGATCGTGAAAATGTTCGTGTTTCATTAGGTCTGAAACAATTGGGTGGTGATCCATGGCAGGATATTAGTCAACGTTATCCTGTTAACTCCAAGATTTCTGGCCGCGTAACGAATATCACTGATTACGGCTGTTTTGTTGAAATTGAAGAAGGCATTGAAGGTCTCGTTCACGTGTCTGAAATGGATTGGACGAATAAGAATGTTAACCCCAACAAAGTCGTTCATTTAGGTCAAGAAGTGGATGTGATGGTGTTGGATGTCGATGCAGAACGTCGTCGTATTTCCTTAGGCATCAAGCAATGTACGGCTAATCCATGGGCTGCGTTTGCTGAAAACCATGAGAAAGGCGAGCATGTTAAAGGGAAGATCAAATCCATTACTGATTTTGGTATTTTCCTTGAACTGGAAGGTGGCATTGACGGCTTGATTTATCTCTCTGATATCGCTTGGAATGAAGCAGAAGCGCAAGAAACATTGCGTAAATATCAGAAGGGTGATGAGCTGGAAGCGATCATTTTAGCCATTGATGTGGAACGTGAACGTATTGCATTGGGCTTAAAGCAATTAGCAGAAGATCCATTAGCAAGCTACTTAGAAGCGAATGAGAAAGGTAATCTCGTCACGGGTACTGTCGTGGAAGTAGATCAGAAGCAAGCGGTTGTGGAATTAGCGGACGGCATTCGTGGTGTCTTACGTGCTTCTGAGATAGCAGCTGAAAAAGTAGAAGATGCACGTACTAAGCTTCAAGTCGGCGATACCGTCGAAGCGAAGATTATTGGTACGGATCGGAAAGCTCATGCTATTTCACTTTCGATTAAAGCCAAAGATGGTAAAGCAGCACCTGCTAAGAAAGCGACAAAAGCAGCTAAAGCAGCGGCTGGTACAGCTACCACTGGTAAGAAAAAGAAAGGAACTGATTCTCCTTTGAAGACAACATTGGGTGATTTATTTAAAGATCATATCAATGGGGATGACAAAGAAGGGGAAAGTAAGTAAGCTTTTGTTATGTAACCTAAGAAAAGCCGCTGTTTTTTAAATAGCGGCTTTTTATCTAACTGTCCAAATGGAGATTGCGACATGAAAAAATTCTTCTCAACGATCAGCCTCTCAGCCGCATTATTTTGCAGCAGCCTATCCATCGGACAAGCTTGCACAGATTTTCGCCTCTCTGCTCAAGACGGAACGGTGATGATTACTCGCAGCATGGAATTCGCTCTGGAGTTAAACTCGAATGTAATGACTTCGCCCCGTGGACGAACGATCAGTGATACGGCTCCAAATGGAAAAGCAGGGATGAGCTGGAAAACTACCTATGGTTATGTTTTCCTCGATGGGCTTAATACCGGCATCGTAGCGGATGGAATGAATGAACAAGGCTTATCCGTTGAAGGCTTATATCTTCCTGGCGAAACACAATATCAAACGGTGCCAGATGGGCAGGAAAGCCATGCTGTTTCTTATTTGCATTTCGGCGACTGGGTACTTGGCAACTTTAAAACAGTCGAAGAGGTACGACAAGCATTAGCCGGCATTTTTGTCTTTGCTCAAGCCTTACCACAATTCAATAACCTCATTTTTCCCCTGCATTATGCGATTTATGACAGTTCAGGTAAGGGGATGGTCGTGGAATTTGTCGGTGGCAAAGTGAATATTTTTGATAATTTAGTCGGCATAATGACTAACTCACCCACGTATGATTGGCACATTGCTAATTTGCGTAATTATATAAGTTTAACACCCATCACTCCTAAACCGGTGGTGGTGAATGGTATCACCTTTGCTGCAACAGGGCAGGGGGCAGGTATGGTAGGATTGCCAGGCGATATCAGTCCTCCCTCCCGCTTTGTTAAAGTCGCAGTCATGCTAAAAACTGTCTTGCCGCCAAAGAATGCAGAAGAAGCGCTTAATATTGCTCAACATATTATTAATAATGTCGATATTCCCCTCGGATTCGTTCGTGAAGCCCAAAAAATGGGGACAGCGACCAATGAATTAACCCAGTGGGTGGTCTTCAAAGATCTTACCCATAAAATGTTTTATTATCGGACGTATGGTGATTTAACTCTGCATGCGGTTGATCTTTCGAAGATTAATTTTGCTGAAAACACACCACAACTGAAAATGCCTATCGCTTCTAAGCCATATATTATGGATATGACCCAACAGCTGATGGATAGTAAAGTTTAAGCTAGCTCTTCATACCGAGCAAATCTCGGGCGTATTTCCGCATAGCTTCGTTGACGTGGGAATTCATTAAGGTGAAGCCGTGAAACGCGGCTACACTTAAGCGCAACAAGACCATATCAGACTTAGCCACCACGGTCGCGGTTCGGACACCCGATAAGGAATAAAATCCTGATTCATTTAATCCTATCGCGCCACCTGATTCTAAAGTAGCCAAAGAATCGATTTTTGTCGTATTATTTTCAATCGAAACATGTCTCACATCGGCGGTTCCTTTGACGATTAAATACACGCTATCGACAAAATCGCCTTCATTAACAATGACTTCACCCTCAGGGATGTGTTTTTCAATAAAGAGAGGTTCGAGTTCATCAAGTTCTTGTTCAGTGAGGATAGAAAAACACGGTTGTGCTCGAATGAGCCTTTTTTTCAAGCCTACGTCAAGTTTATCCATAAGACCCCTGCCGTAAAATAGCCCTCTTTTTCTATATTACCTAAAACAGGGTCTGTTCGTCCAGTTAAGGTTTTCTTAAGGTTTGTCCGTAAAACGGGGATAGATTTCAGACCTTATAGTCTTAACATCTTACCCCGTCATGGCATAATTATTTAGTTATTTTTCACTTGGCATGTTAGGTTGGAGGTATCCGTGCCAGAAAAAGTAACTGTCGCATTCACTTTGACGTTATGACAAGCTTCTGCATCTGTCATAATATGCGGTTGAGGCAATACGTTGAAAGTGCAGGGGGAAGCATACTGAATAAAATGGACTTTTATCTCTTTCGTTGTGCCTGGCTCAACAGGTTCTGGTATGCTCCCGCCAATACATCCATTAGAGAGACCTTCTGCTGTTGGTTTGAGTGTTAATGTACTATTATTAACGACGGTAATGGGCTTAATAATTTCTGGTTCAGCCGCTGCTTGAGCGAGATGGCTTAAACTAACTAGTGTAACTGCCATCAAAATAGTTGCTTTAACAAATTTTCCTTTCAACTTCATAACATATTCCTCTTTCATAAAAAAGGCGGATGATAAGCTATTTTTTCTTATTTTTCAATGGATTGAAAATAGGATTGAAAATAAATAACCCTTTTAATGATTCTTTAAGATAAAGAAAGTACAATTCGTTTCTTTTTGTTCAGAGGTTAGACATGGCAGTATTTATTTTTAATAGCAAAGATATTGAGGAAAATTTATCTTTGAATGATATTTTAAAAACTACTCTCCGAAATATAGTTGATACTGAAAATAAAATTATCATCAAATGCGAAGATAGCACATCAGATGAGTATATGGGGTTATTGTACAGCCTAATACCGAATATATTTCTTGTATGTAGAGAATCAGAGCTCTATCAAGTTATCGACAAAGAAAAATATATGATTAATGATCTAACGCTTGA
>SCTP01000194.1 GCA_004322325.1 Gammaproteobacteria bacterium
GTAATTGATAAGTACCACGCAACTCGCGAATACGATTCACAATGAAAAAAGCTTCATCCGTTTCATTAAACCCGGCATAAATTGTAATCGGATCACCGTGTTGACCTTCCGTCCATAAGTTTTTACCTAATCGCCCTGAATTTTGCGCGATGAGTGCATTCGCTGCTTCTAAAATCACACTGGTCGATCGATAGTTTTGCTCCAACCGAATAATTCTTGCCCCTGGAAAATCTTTCGAAAATCGATGAAGGTTTTCAATCTTCGCACCACGCCAGCCATAAATAGATTGATCGTCATCACCCACAATCATCACCGCGCTCTCCTCGCCAGCAAATAACTTCAGCCAAGTATATTGAATATTATTCGTATCTTGAAATTCATCCACCAACAAACAGCGAAACCGTGTTTGATAATGAGCACGTAATTCTGCATTCGTTTGTAACAGCTTGCATGTTTTTAATAATAAATCCGCAAAATCAATCACGCCTGTTCGCTGACAAGCTTCTTGATAGGCTTGATAAATGCGAATAAACGTTTGACCAGCAATATCACGCGGCTCCACTTGATGCGGCTCGCGGCCTTCTTCTTTCTGCGCATTGATAAACCATTGCACTTCCTTCGGCGGGAATCGATCTTCATCTAAATTGAGCGCCTGGACGACGCGGCGAATCATGCGAAATTGATCATCTGAATCTAAAATTTGAAAAGATTGCGATAACCCAGCTTCCTGCCAATGGGAGCGCAAAAAGCGGTGGGATAAGCCATGAAACGTGCCCAGCCACATGGACTTGGCGGATAGATGCAGTATGGATTCAATCCGCGTACGCATTTCATTGGCCGCTTTATTGGTAAACGTGACGGCTAAGATGTTAAAAGGCGAAATTTTCTCTTTTTCCACCAGCCAGGCAATCCGATGCGTCAGGACACGGGTCTTGCCGCTGCCGGCCCCGGCCAAAATTAATTGATGCCCTAAGGGCGCTTGCACCGCTTCTTGCTGGGCGGGGTTTAAAGAATTCAGTATCATGTGGGCTTCCGTTAGGGTCACTAGAGCAACGTATTATGTCATCACCGTATCAAAAAGCGTATTTTCTTTTAAGTGTAGCCGATGTTAAACAATTACCCCCCGATGAGGGGCGCGAGGTGGCGATTGTGGGGCGGTCGAATACTGGTAAATCCAGTATCCTGAATCGAATCACCCAGCAAAAACAGCTCGCCCGGGTGAGTAAAACGCCGGGGCGTACCCAGCATATCAACATGTTTGTGGTGGATGAGCAAAGACGCCTCGCTGATCTACCCGGCTATGGCTATGCCAAAGTGCCGCAGGCAGAAAAGAAACGCTGGCAAGCGCTGCTGGATGCCTATTTCCGCACCCGTCAATCCTTAAAAGGCTTGCTTCTGGTGATGGATATTCGGCATCCCTTAAAAGAGTCCGATCTACAATTGCTGGAATATTGCGAGCATTATCAATTGCCTGTGCATATTCTTTTGAATAAGGCGGATAAACTGAACAAAAACGCCCTCACCAAAGTGGTCAAAGAGGTAAAACTCGCTTTGACGCGCTACCATAATTCTGTTAGCTTCGAGTGTTTCTCTGCTCTCAAAGGGACAGGTATAAAAGAGCTCCATTTGCTATTGAACAAATGGTACGGGTATCAACT
>SCTP01000195.1 GCA_004322325.1 Gammaproteobacteria bacterium
AGCAGGAGAAATAGATAATATTGCTGCTTTCCAAGCGTATCTAAAAGAAGACACTCGTTTCGCTGATATCACTTTTCGTGAAAGTTATTCAGCTACTCAGTCTTTTCAACGCTTAAAAGTGAAAATTAAAAAAGAAATTATTACGCTACGCCAACCCGAAATTAATCCAGTCGAAGGACGAGCACCTGCGATTGCACCGGAAACACTCAAGCAATGGTTAGATGAAAAACGTGATATCACTATTTTAGATACGCGTAATGAATATGAAGTGGAAATGGGTGCCTTTAAGGGCGCCGTGAATTTACACATCAATCACTTTGTAGAATTTCCGCAAGCCGTCACAGCAATAGAGCGAGATAAGCCAGTAGTAATGTATTGCACAGGCGGTATTCGCTGTGAAAAAGCAGCGCTTTATATGAAGAGCCAGGGATTTTCAGAGGTATATCAATTAGATGGCGGTATTTTAAATTATTTTAATCGCGTGGGTGGCGCGCATTATGAAGGTGGATGCTTTGTGTTTGATGAGCGTGTTTTGCTAGAGCCTGAGGTGCGTTATAATAAAGAGAATCCTTGAAAAAAAGGAAGTCGCTATGGCTAACGTGGAACTCGCAAAATTAGACCCCTCGAGTGTATTTAAAAGGCCCAAAGATGTGCTAAATGACAAAACTCTCACCCGAGAGGAAAAAATCGATATCTTACGCCGCTGGGCGTATGATGAGCGAGAGTTAGCCGTCGCAGAAGAAGAAAATATGATGACACCCGCCAGTAACGGTACGATTTTAGACGAAGTGCTGGAATCGCTATTGGCATTGGGGGTTGATCATGAAGGTTCTGGTGCACCAACCAAGCAAGGATGACATCATGTTTGATTTTCTATATCAAATGCCGAATAGTGAATTATTATTTTTACTGACTTGTGTGACTGTCATTATCTCTTTTATCGCGATTATTTTAGTCAAACGCTATATTCCCATTACGTTTCGATACAAAGACAATTCTGCTATTGGTGATACCAGTGCGCTTATTAGCGTCATTTATGCTGTTTTAGCTGGTTTGGCGGCTTTATATTTAATCAATAATATCAACTATACGTCTGATGCCGTGCAGCGTGAAGCGAATGCAGCAGCGGATGTGTATCGTGATAGTCGATGGTTGAAAAATCCGACGAAGAGTGAAATCCAAGCGCAAGTAAAGCAATATCTTAATCATGTGATTAATGTTGAATGGCCTTTGATGGAAAGAGGGGAGACTATTAACCATGATGGAGACTTTATTCTTGATAATATGACGAGGTATCTCAGCGCTTATAATGCGAGTAATAGTGCGGAATTATTTACGGTTCGCGATATATTAGAGCAAATCCGCTTGCTTTATAACGCGCGTCATCAGCGTATTCAAATGAGTACTTATTCGTTAAATCCAGAATTATGGATAGTGATTATTATTGGAACTGTTTTAACTTTATTTGTTAACTATTTATTTGGAATGAATATATATTTACATATGTTCACGGTGTTTGCTGCTGCGTTAATGACGTCTTCGATGATATTTTTGCTGATTAGTTTAGATCGGCCTTTTCAAGGGGAATCTATTATTGAATATACACCAATGCAAGAGGTGTTAGTGTTTATAAAAGACAATGCTGCCCAGCATCTTAACGGGACCTAGCAATAATAATTAGTGCAAAACCAGCAACAATTGCTAAGCCGCCTAACATAGGCGAAATAACCACGGTTTTTTCCTTTTCTGCGGTGATTTGCACATTGCCTATTTCAGCGATTTTTTCGTTAGTCGTGTAAGTAAAATATTTATAAGAAACCCCGATAATGCCGAGGATAATAAGCACTATGCCGATGATGCTGAGCAGATTCTTCATTTTGGTTGCTTCCTTTTGTTTTATTGCTGATTTATGATAGCATATTCCCAAACACACTCCATATTTCCAGTAAATTTCCTTACTAGCATTATAGCTTCCTGCCAGGAGGTGAATAATTTTTTTCCATTAGTTGCTTAATTGTTTCCTCATGATCCTTGAGTGAGTTAGGAATGGAGAATGAAATGGTATCGTTGTTAGTATTGTTATCATTATCTCTCATTTTTTTTATCAACAGCCGAATTTGAGGTCCTTGTTGGCTAAGAAGCGATGGACTGAAAAAGGTATGGAGAAATGCTGAATTATTATTATTTTCAGAATTAACTTTTCTTTTTTTTGCAGTCATTTCCGGATTCTGTTGTTGTGCCGCAGTGTATTGTCGTTGTGCTTCATAGATCAACTGTCCACCGCGTTGGTCTCGTGCTGCGATCCATTGCTGATAACTCATCACGGGATAAAACTCATCATCTTCATAATTAATTTCGGCATTCATCACGTCACAAAATGTATTATTTTTGTAACCTTCTGGGTAGTTGATTATGAATTGATACTTAGATGGATATTTTTGTTTAATAATAAAAAATTGAACCATTTCCTCTCTCCATTCTTCTCTTAAGATAGTGA
>SCTP01000196.1 GCA_004322325.1 Gammaproteobacteria bacterium
AGAAGATCGCTTTACCAGTATTCATATCGAAGAATTAACCTGTGTTGCCCGTGATACAAAACTCGGCCCCGAAGAAATCTCCGCGGATATTCCCAATGTCAGCGAAAGTGCACTCTCCAAATTAGACGAGTGCGGCATTGTTTATATCGGTGCAGAAGTCACCTCCGGCGATATCTTAGTCGGTAAAGTGACACCTAAAGGCGAAACGCAATTAACGCCAGAAGAAAAGCTGCTCCGTGCGATCTTCGGTGAAAAAGCCTCTGACGTAAAAGATTCTTCCTTACGCGTTCCTACCGGCATGGAAGGTACCGTGGTGGATGTGCAAGTCTTCACCCGCGAAGGCGTGAAAAAAGACTCGCGCGTATTGGAAATTGAGAAAAACGAATTAGCCAAAGCGAAACAAGATTTAAGCGATGAAATGCGTATTAAAGAAAATGACATTTTCTCCCGCATTGAAAAATTATTGCTTAATCGTACAGCAGAAGGCGGTCCTAACAAATTAAAGAAAGGCTCCAAGATCACCAAAGCGTATCTCACGGAAGTACCGCGTGAGAAATGGTTTGAAATTCATCTCAAAGACACAGCCGCGAGTAAGCAATTAGAAGATGCTGCCAAGCAGTTGAAAACCATTCGCCTTGATTTTGAAAAAGCCTATGAAGCGAAGCATCAGAAGATCACTCAAAGTGATGATTTGGCGCCAGGCGTATTAAAAATTGTCAAAGTGTACCTGGCTGTTAAACGCCGTGTACAACCGGGCGATAAGATGGCAGGACGTCACGGTAACAAAGGTGTGATCTCGATGATTGTGCCTGTTGAAGACATGCCTTATCTCGCCGATGGTACGCCGGTTGACGTGGTTCTCAACCCCTTAGGCGTTCCTTCACGTATGAACGTTGGACAAGTCTTAGAGACCCACTTAGGTTGGGCGTCGAAAGAATTAGGCCGCAAGATTGGTCAAATGGTTGACGCGCATGAGTCAAGTCGTCACATTCGTCAATTTTTGACGACCATTTATACCGAAGGCAAGACGAAAGAAAACCTTTCTAGCCTAAACGATGAAGAGGTGACCACGCTCGCTAACAACTTGCGAGAAGGTGTTCCTTTCGCGACCCCAGTGTTTGACGGTGCTAGCGAAGCGGAAATCAAGACCATGTTAGCGCTCGCTGGTTTGGCTGAAGATGGCCAAGCCATGCTTTACGATGGTCGCACGGGAGTCCAGTTTGATCGTCCTGTCACGGTCGGTTACATGTACATGATGAAGTTGAATCACCTGGTTGATGATAAGATGCACGCCCGTTCCACTGGCTCTTATAGCTTAGTGACGCAACAGCCATTGGGCGGTAAAGCCCAATTCGGTGGTCAACGCTTCGGTGAAATGGAAGTGTGGGCGCTGGAAGCGTATGGTGCTGCTTATACATTACAAGAAATGCTCACGGTGAAATCCGACGACGTCACTGGTCGAACCAAGATGTATAAAAACATCGTGGATAGCGAGCATTACATGGAATCTAGCATACCTGAAGCCTTTAACGTGCTTATTAAAGAAATACGTTCATTGGCCATTAATTTTGATTTTGAATAATTATTGCGTTACGGCAAAGGGGGATTTACCTTGATAGATTTACTGAATCTGGTTAAGCAGCAAAATTCACCGCAAGGATTTCGCACTATTCATATCGGCCTCGCCTCTCCGGATGCGATACGCTCATGGTCGTATGGCGAAGTGAAAAAGCCAGAAACCATCAATTATCGTACCTTTAAGCCAGAGAGAGATGGTCTCTTTTGCGCGAGGGTATTCGGTCCTATCAAAGATTTTGAATGCTTATGCGGCAAGTATAAACGTTTGAAACATCGCGGTGTAATTTGCGAAAAGTGTGGCGTCGAATGTACCCAAGCTCGCGTACGTCGTGAACGAATGGGGCATATTGAATTAGCAAGCCCCGTCGCCCACATCTGGTTCTTGCGTTCATTGCCTTCGCGTATTGGCTTAATGCTAGACATGACATTGCGTGATTTGGAACGTGTGCTGTATTTTGAAGCGTATGTTGTCATCGACCCAGGCATGACGCAGTTAGAAAAAGGCCAGTTGCTGTCCGAAGAAGCGTATTACGATGCCATCGAAGAATACGGTGATGAATTCGAAGCCCGCATGGGTGCTGATGCGATTCAAGAACTGTTACGTGCCATTAATCTTGAAACCGAAGTGCCGCGTATTCGTGAAGAATTGCTGCGTACTTCTTCCGAAGCCAAGCATAAAAAGCTGTCTAAGCGATTGAAATTAATGGAAGCTTTCTTAGAATCAGGTAACAAGCCGGAATGGATGATTTTATCCGTCCTTCCCGTGTTACCACCTGATCTACGTCCCTTAGTGCCCTTAGATGGTGGCCGCTTTGCGACATCTGATCTGAATGATTTGTATCGTCGTGTGATTAACCGTAACAACCGGTTGAAGCGATTGCTGGACCTCAACGCGCCCGACATCATTGTGCGTAATGAGAAGCGCATGCTGCAAGAATCCGTTGACGCCTTATTAGACAACGGACGCCGTGGTCGCGCGATCACTGGTTCCAACAAACGTCCGCTCAAGTCACTGGCTGACATGATCAAAGGTAAATCAGGTCGTTTCCGTCAAAACTTACTGGGTAAGCGTGTCGACTATTCAGGTCGTTCCGTCATCGTCGTCGGTCCTACTTTACGCTTGCACCAATGCGGTTTACCCAAAAAGATGGCCTTAGAATTATTTAAGCCATTTATCTACAGCCGCTTACAAATGCTAGACGCTGCTTCCACGATTAAAGCAGCCAAGAAAATGGTAGAACGCGAAGAACCACAAGTTTGGGACGTGTTAGAAGAAGTCATCCGCGAACATCCCATTTTGTTAAACCGTGCGCCTACCTTGCACCGTTTAGGTATTCAAGCTTTCGAACCTTTGTTGATTGAAGGTAAAGCCATTCAGCTTCACCCCTTAGTTTGTACCGCTTACAACGCAGATTTCGACGGTGACCAAATGGCTGTGCATATCCCATTGTCACTTGAATCGCAATTAGAAGCGCGCTCGCTCATGATGTCGACGAATAACGTCCTCTCGCCTGCTAACGGTGAGCCGATTATCGTTCCGACACAAGACGTCGTGTTAGGTCTTTATTACCTCACCCGTACGCGCATCAATGCGCCTGGCGAAGGCATGTCATTTGCCGATGTCGCTGAAGTGCATCGTGCCTACGAAAACGGGATGGTCGATTTACATGCCAAAGTACGAGCCCGTATCAAAGAATATGAATGGGACAAAAAAGCTGGTCAATTTAAAGAAAAAATCCGCTTTGTCGAAACCACTGTTGGCCGAGCGATTTTATCGGAATTACTACCCAAAGGTTTGTCATTCGATTTAGTCAACTGTACGATGAATAAAAAGACGATTTCCAGCTTAATTGACGCGTCTTATCGTCAAGTTGGTTTAAAAGAAACCGTGATGTTTGCTGACCACTTAATGTATACCGGCTTTCACTACGCGACCCGTTCTGGTCTTTCAATTGGTGTGAACGATTTAGTTGTACCAAAGAAAAAATCAGAAATTATCGAGCAAGCAGAAGGCGAAGTAGGTAAAATTCAAGCCCAGTTTTCTTCCGGTCTCGTGACCCAAGGTGAGCGTTATAACAAAGTCGTCGATATCTGGTCACGCACGAACGATTTAGTCGCACAAGCGATGATGGAAGAACTTTCTGCGGAAACAGTGAAAGACAAAGAAGGTCATAAAGTCAAACAAGAATCCTTCAACTCCATCTACATGATGGCCGATTCCGGCGCGAGAGGTTCCGCTGCTCAGATTCGTCAGCTAGCTGGGATGAGAGGTTTGATGACCAAACCTGACGGTACCATTATCGAAACACCGATTACGGCTAACTTCCGTGAAGGGTTAAACGTGTTGCAATACTTTATTTCTACTCACGGTGCGCGAAAAGGTTTGGCGGATACCGCGTTGAAAACAGCTAATTCCGGTTATCTGACCCGACGTTTAGTCGACGTAGCACAAGATTTAGTGATTACGGAAGAAGATTGCGGCACCACACAAGGCATTATCGTCACTCCACTTATCGAAGGTGGCGACGTGGTTGAACCTTTACAAGAACGTGTGTTGGGCCGAGTCACCGTACAAGATATTTACGATCCTCAATCCAATGCTGTAATTATTCCGCAAGGTACATTGCTGGATGAAACGTGGATTAAAAAGCTGGAAGACACAACAGTTGATCAGGTATTTGTGCGCACAGCTATTACGTGCGAATCACGCTATGGCATTTGCGCAGCGTGCTACGGACGTGATTTAGCACGCGGCCATCGAGTGAACATTGGTGAAGCGGTGGGTGTCATTGCAGCGCAATCCATCGGTGAACCTGGTACACAGTTAACCATGAGAACCTTCCACATCGGGGGTGCGGCTTCTCGTACCACGGCGGTGAACAATGTTCAGGTCAAGTTTGCGGGTAAAGTGAAATTACACAACGTCAAACTGATTGAACGTTCTAATGGCAAATTTATTGTCGTATCGCGCTCCGGTACCTTAGCTGTACAAGATGATCATGGCCGTGAACGTGAACGCTATAAGATTCCTTACGGTGCTGAATTAAACGTCAAAGAAGGTTCCAAGACCGAGGCAGGTCAGATTGTCGCGAACTGGGATCCTCATAGCCATCCGGTGATCACTGAAGTAGCGGGCATGATTAAATTTGTCGATTTAATCGACGGTATCACCATGCACCGTCAAACTGACGAGCTCACAGGTTTAACCAGTATTGTGGTCGCCGACCAAAAGCAACGTGCTTCAACCGGTAAAGAATTGAAGCCGATGATCAAGTTGGTCGATGAAAACGGCGAAGATTTATACCTCGCTGGTACCAATCTCGTTGCCCAATACTTCTTACCTGCCGATGCCATCATCAACTTTGAAGACGGCGCGAAGGTAAAGGTAGGGGACGTTTTAGCCCGTATTCCGCAAGAAACCTCAAAAACACGCGACATCACCGGCGGTCTGCCGCGTGTGGCTGACTTATTCGAAGCCCGTCGTCCCAAAGATTCAGCCGTTTTAGCTGAAATTTCCGGTATCGTGAGCTTCGGTAAAGAAACCAAAGGCAAACGCCGCTTGATGATTACGTCCACCTCGGGTGAAGTTCACGAAGAACTCATTCCAAAATGGCGTCATATCAACGTGTTTGAGGGTGAGCACGTGGAACGCGGTGAAGTCTTAGTGGAAGGTGCCTTAAATCCACATGATGTCTTGCGCTTATTAGGCGTCAACCCATTAGCCAATTATTTGGTGAATGAAATCCAAGATGTGTATCGTTTACAAGGGGTTAAGATTAACGATAAACATATCGAAGTCATTATTCGTCAAATGCTGCGTAAGCTCGTAATTGCTGATCCAGGCGATTCTGGCTTTATCAAGGGCGAACAAGTCGAAGCAAGCTTATTACGCGAGATTAATCAACGCTTAAACAAGGAAAACAAAATAACGGCTCGTTACGAGCACATGTTATTAGGTATTACCAAAGCCTCGCTCTCGACGGAATCCTTCCTGTCAGCGGCCTCATTCCAAGACACCACCCGTGTCTTAACGGAAGCAGCTGTCAGCGGTAAATCCGATGACTTGAGGGGCTTGAAGGAAAACATCATCGTCGGGCGCCTGATCCCAGCGGGAACCGGGCTAACTGTGCGTGAAGAAGGCATGGAAGGCGTCAAACCGCAGGGTAAAGTGGGTGAACAGGCGGAGAAGTTAAAATAAAGCGAAGAAATATCAACAAGTCCTTGACATAAAAGGTGATGCTTTTTTAGAATCGCGCGTCTCCTCAATAAAAAATCCCGGGCTAATGTCCGGGATCTGTTTAAGGGGACAGGGTAACATTTTAGGAATGAAAGAGAATTTAAGATGCCAACGATTAATCAGTTAGTACGAAAAGGTAGAGCACCCGCGGCCTTCAAATCGAAAGTGCCTGCACTGAAGGGCTGTCCGCAGCGACGTGGCGTGTGTACACGTGTGTACACCACCACCCCGAAGAAGCCAAACTCTGCGTTGCGTAAGGTGGCACGTGTTCGGTTAACCAGTGGCTTTGAAGTCACTGCCTATATTCCGGGTGAAGGGCACAACTTACAAGAGCACTCTGTAGTCATGATTCGCGGTGGTCGCGTAAAAGACTTACCCGGTGTTCGTTATCATATTGTACGCGGTAGCTTAGATACGAGCGGTGTGGCTAAACGTGGTCAAAGTCGTTCTAAGTACGGTACGAAGAAAGACAAGAAATAATTTACGGTGGAATGAGCTATGCCAAGAAGAAAAGCAGCAATCAAACGCGAAGTTTTACCCGATCCGCTATACGGCAGTGATCAGGTAGCGAAATTTATTAACGTCGTCATGCGTAGAGGTAAAAAGTCTATCGCGGAAAAGATTGTTTATAGTGCTTTAAGCCTATTAAGCGATCGCCTGAAGAAAGAAGGCAAAAGTGATACGAAAGGCGATGGCGAAGGGGAAGGTGGCAAGGGTAAAAAGACGGGCGGTGCTAAAGGGCATACGAGTTCCCACTCTCATGACGATGTCTTAGAAGCGCTTCGCCGTGCTTTAACCAGCGTGGCTCCAACGGTTGAGGTGAAATCTCGCCGCGTGGGGGGTGCGACCTATCAAGTGCCTGTTGAAGTGGCAGGTGATCGTGGTCTGGCATTAGCAATGCGTTGGGTGGTGCAAGCAGCGAAGACGCGTGCAGAAAAAACCATGGCGCTTCGTTTAGCCGCTGAAATGTATGAAGCCTGCATGGGTCGTGGAGCAGCGGTAAAAACACGCGATGACGTACATCGTATGGCGAAAGCAAACCAAGCGTTTGCTCATTATAGATGGTAAAGGTAGAGGTGAATCGTGGCACGTGCAACCCCAATTGATCGGTATCGAAACATCGGCATCATGGCGCATATTGATGCGGGTAAAACAACAACAACTGAGCGTGTTCTTTATTACACCGGTGTTTCTCACAAGTTAGGCGAAGTCCACCAAGGTACAGCGACCATGGACTGGATGGAGCAAGAACAAGAGCGTGGTATCACCATTACCTCCGCAGCAACAACTTGCTATTGGTATGGAATGGGTAAGCAATTTCCGCAACATCGCATTAACATTATTGATACCCCTGGTCACGTTGACTTCACCATTGAAGTTGAACGTTCATTACGCGTACTCGACGGTGCGGTGGCTGTGTTGTGTGCCGTAGGTGGTGTGGAACCGCAAACAGAAACCGTTTGGCGCCAAGCTAATCGCTATGGTGTGCCACGAGTGGGTTTTGTTAACAAGATGGATCGCATCGGTGCGAATTTCTTACGTGTGGTTGATCAAGTGCGCACGAAGTTAGGGGCAAATCCAGTATTACTGCAATTACCGATTGGTGCAGAAGAGCACTTCGAAGGTGTTGTCGATTTGGTCAAAATGAAAGCCATTTACTGGGATGAGGCCACGCAAGGTAATACATTTGAAGAGCGCGATATTGCGCCAGAAATGTTAGAAGAATGCAAAAAGTATCATGAGAAGTTGGTGGAAGCGGCAGCCGAGTCTTCTGAAGAGTTAATGAACCGATACTTAGAAGGTCATACGCTGACAGAAGCTGAAATTAAGAAAGGGCTGCGTGCGCGAACTTTAAATAATGAAATTATTCTCATGCTATGCGGTTCCGCCTTTAAAAATAAAGGCGTGCAAGCCATGTTGGATGCCATTATTGAATATATGCCTTCGCCAGTGGATGTTCCTGCGGTGAGAGGCCATTTAAATGATGCGGCAGAAACTCCAGCAGAAAGACATCCTGTTGATAAAGAACCTTTCTCGGCATTGGCATTTAAAATTGCAACCGATCCTTATGTGGGTACTTTGACGTATTTCCGTGTTTACTCCGGTGTTTTACGTTCAGGGGACACAGTATACAACCCGATCAAAGATCGTGAAGAACGTATTGGTCGATTACTGCAAATGCATGCTAATGATCGAACCGAAATCAAAGAAGTGTATGCAGGCGATATTGCTGCTGCTGTTGGCTTAAAGAAAGTTACGACGGGTGATACCTTAACTGACCCAGAAAATGTCATCATCTTGGAAAAAATGATGTTCCCCGAGCCTGTTATCCATGTGGCGGTGGAGCCTAAGACCAAAGCTGATCAAGAGAAGATGGGGATTGCCTTGGGTAAGTTGGCACAAGAAGATCCTTCTTTCCGTGTCCATACAGACGAAGAATCGGGTCAAACCATCATTGGTGGTATGGGCGAGCTTCACCTTGAGATTATTGTGGATCGAATGAGGCGCGAATTTAGCGTTGAAGCCAATGTGGGTAAACCGCAAGTGGCTTATCGTGAAACTATCCGCTCTTCCGTAGAGCAGGAAGGCAAATACGTCCGTCAGTCTGGTGGTCGTGGTCAATACGGGCATGTATGGATTAAGATTGAGCCGCAAGAAGCAGGAAAAGGATATGCCTTTGAAAATGCGATTGTGGGTGGTGTCATTCCAAAAGAATACGTCCCTGCCGTTGATAAGGGCATTCAAGAGCAGCTACAAAATGGTGTCATTGCGGGCTACCCGGTGGTAGACGTCAAAGTCACTTTATTCGATGGTTCTTTCCACGAAGTTGACTCTAATGAAATGGCGTTTAAAATCGCAGGTTCGATGGCATTCAAAGAAGGTGCTAAACGAGCTAAACCGGTGATTTTAGAGCCTATCATGAAAGTGGAAGCAGTGACCCCTGAAGAGTTTATGGGTGATGTGATGGGCGATCTCAATCGGCGTCGCGGCATTTTACAAGGTATGGATGATTCGCCGTCTGGCAAGATTATTCATGCGGAAGTACCGTTGTCAGAAATGTTTGGCTACGCAACCGACCTTAGGTCGATGTCACAAGGTCGAGCAACGTATTCAATGGAATTCGCGAAATATAACGAAGTCCCATCGAATGTTGCCGAACAAATTATTGATAAAAGTAAAAAATAGTTTCGGAACTGGTTTATAGAGAGGAAATAGTCACATGAGTAAGCAAGTATTTGAGCGTACGAAGCCGCACGTTAATGTTGGGACGATAGGCCACGTAGACCACGGTAAGACGACGTTAACGGCAGCGTTAGCGACGTTATTGGCGAAGAAGTATGGCGGCGAAGCGAAAGGCTACGACCAAATCGACAATGCGCCAGAAGAGAAGGCGAGAGGTATTACGATTGCCACATCGCACGTGGAGTACCAATCAGCTAAACGTCACTATGCCCATGTGGACTGCCCAGGCCATGCCGACTACGTGAAGAACATGATCACGGGTGCAGCGCAGATGGACGGAGCGATCTTAGTGGTGTCTGCTGCGGATGGTCCGATGCCGCAAACCCGCGAACACATTTTGTTAGCGCGCCAAGTGGGTGTGCCCTACATTGTGGTGTACTTGAACAAAGCGGACATGGTGGATGACAAAGAATTACTTGAATTAGTGGAAATGGAAGTAAGAGACTTATTGACCCAGTACAAATTCCCTGGCGATAAGACTCCGATCGTGGTGGGAAGTGCATTAAAGGCACTGGAAGGCGACCAAAGCGAGATCGGCGAACCCTCTATCGTCAAGCTAGTGGAAACGATGGACGACTATATTCCGGTTCCAGAACGTCCGATTGATCAACCTTTCTTATTGCCAATCGAAGACGTGTTCTCTATCTCTGGCCGCGGTACCGTGGTCACGGGTCGTGTGGAAAGAGGCATCGTGAAGGTGGGTGAAGAACTTGAGATCGTAGGCTTAAAGCCGACGACGAAGACCACCTGCACGGGTGTGGAGATGTTCCGTAAGTTATTGGATGAAGGCCGAGCAGGCGATAACGTTGGTGTATTGTTACGTGGTACGAAGCGAGAAGATGTTGAACGTGGACAAGTACTAGCCAAGCCTGGCACAATAACGCCCCACACGAAGTTTGAAGCAGAAGTGTACGTGTTGTCGAAAGAAGAAGGTGGTCGTCATACGCCATTCTTCAAAGGCTACCGCCCACAGTTTTACTTTAGAACGACCGACGTAACAGGCGAAGTCCAGTTACCGGAAGGTGTGGAAATGGTGATGCCGGGAGACAACATCAAGATGAATATTAACTTGATCGCACCGGTAGCGATGGAAGAAGGTTTACGCTTTGCAGTTCGTGAAGGTGGTCGTACCGTGGGTGCGGGTGTCGTCGCGAAAATACTTGAGTAAGGCATCAGA
>SCTP01000197.1 GCA_004322325.1 Gammaproteobacteria bacterium
GCTTTTCTCTGCGTGGATAGCGTGATTGCAGACGACCAGCGGGTGAAGGCATGGATGAAGCGCTTATAAACTATGCTATAATCGTGCGGTTTTTATAGACAGGTTTTTTTCATCAATGGCAATTCAAGTCGTGATTCTAGCTGCTGGACAAGGCAGACGTATGTATTCCAACCAACCGAAAGTGTTGCATCGATTGGGTGGGAAAGCGTTGTTGGAGCACGTCATCCTGACGGCATTAAAAATTTCACCCGAGACTCCTCCTATTATTGTTTACGGTCATCAAGGTGAGCGTTTGCAGGAAGCCTTAGGCCATTACTCTGTCCGTTGGGCGGAGCAGCAAGATCAGTTGGGCACAGGGCATGCGGTGTTACAAGCCATGCCGTTCGTAGCAGATGACGATCGCGTTTTAATTTTATACGGTGATGTGCCGCTTATCTCCGAACAGACGTTAACACGCTTAATTCAAGCAACGCCGCCGGATGCCATCGGTATGGTCACCGTTCACCTCAAACAACCGACTGGCTATGGTCGTATTTTGCGGGATGCGATGGAGCGCGTCATGGGGATTGTTGAAGAAAAAGATGCGTCAGAAGTCGAGCGCGCCATTACTGAAATCAATTCAGGAATTTATATCCTCCCAGCGGTTCATCTAAAAAACTGGTTGCCCAATCTGAATAATCAAAATGCCCAATTAGAATATTATCTGACGGATGTGATTAGCCGAGGGGTCAAAGAGAAAGTAGCTATTTATACCGTGCAACCGAGGCAGTTCGAAGAAATATTAGGCGTCAATGACCGTGTCCAATTGGCCCACTTGGAACGATTTTATCAACATCAATATGCAGAAAAACTCATGCGCCAAGGCGTCACCATTTGCGATCCGCATCGCCTCGATATTCGCGGTGATGTCGAAATAGGGCGAGATGTCACGCTTGACGTGAATGTGATTCTCGAGGGGCGGGTGGTGATCGGTCATGGTTGTGTGATTGGGCCGAATACCTTCTTGCGCAATACGACCTTAGGGGTGAATGTTGAAATTAAAGCCAATAGCATCATTGATGGTGCTGAAATCGCAGCTGAAGCCATCATCGGCCCATTTGCGCGGATACGCCCGGGGACGGTGCTGGCTTCTAAGGTGCATATCGGTAACTTTGTGGAATTAAAAAATAGTCAAATTGATGAGGGAAGTAAGGTAAACCATCTCAGTTATGTGGGCGATAGCGAAGTGGGTAAGCGGGTTAATATTGGCGCCGGTACCATCACTTGTAACTATGATGGGGTGAATAAACATAAGACCGTGATTGGTGATGATGTCCAAATCGGTTCGGATACCCAGTTGATCGCGCCGGTGACGGTGGGGGCGGGGGCCACCATTGCGGCTGGATCGACCATCATTAAGGATGCGCCGCCGCATCAGCTCACCTTGACGCAGCACATTGATCAGCGGAGTATGGCGGACTGGGAGCGGCCCAAGAAGCAAGGTTGATTTTTAATACCAGTAATACTACTCTGGGTAGTGGCCTAATGACCGCCGAGGGACTCATGAATACGGAAAAATTATCAATTTCATTACCTATCGTCTTAGCGGAATTTGTCAAAGAATACCAAGCGACACATGCGTATAAAACCAAATCGGAAGTCATCCAAGAAGCAGTGAAGTTATTGCGTCAGAAAGAATTAGAAAATTCATATCGTCAAGCCAATAAAGAAGCGGATATTGGCTTAGATGCCAGTGTTTCAGATGGGTTAGACGATGAAACGCGGTGAAATTTACTACGCTAATTTGGATACGAATAAAAAGTATCCTGCTTTAGTCATCAGTAATGATGCTAATAATCAAGGGTCTTCGACGGTGACTGTGATTCCTATCACCTTCAATATCAACGAGATTTATCCTTTTGAAGTCGCCTTACCTGCGCAAAAGAGTGGTTTGGAAAAAGATGCCAAGATTCAATGTCATCAAATTCGCACCATGACGAAATCGCGTATTGTCTCTTTCGTGGCGGGGAAGGTTAACGACGAGATCTTGTCAGCCGTGAAGGGAGCCTTAGAGCTTCATTTGGGCTTCGTTTGACGCTATAATCGTCCCTCCAATGCATTTTACTCATTAAATTAAAGGAACCTTCCCCATGTGTGGTATCGTCGGAGCAGTTGCGAAACGGCCGGTGGCCAAGTTGTTGGTAGATGGCTTAAAAAAGCTCGAGTACCGAGGTTATGATTCTGCCGGTGTAGCGGTGGTGGATGGCGAGTGTCATCTAAAGCGGCTGCGGGTGGTGGGTAAGGTGCGCGAGTTAGAGCATGCCATGCATGCCCATTCATTATTGGCCCATACCGGGATAGCGCATACGCGTTGGGCGACGCACGGGGCACCGACAGAGCAAAATGCCCATCCGTTTGTATCACACGATGAATTTGCATTAGTACACAATGGTATTATCGAAAATTATGTTGCCTTGCGTGAGCAACTGATTCATGAGGGTTATCAATTTCATTCTGAGACAGATACGGAAGTAGCAGTTCACTTAATCCATCGGCATTTTTTACAGAGTAATGATTTACTCACGGCGGTTCGCAATGCTACGAAAGAATTAAAAGGGGCGTATGCTTTGGGGATTATTTCCAAGCAGCATCCACATCGCATTATTGCGGTGCGCCAAGGGAGCCCGTTGGTGATTGGTAAGGGGAATGGGGAAAACTTTATTGCTTCTGATCCGCTGGCTTTGTTATCCCTGACACATCATTTTATTTATTTAGAAGATAATGACATTGCAGACGTTACCTTAAATGGGGTGAAAATTTACAATCACGATCATCACGCTATCGAGCGTGAACAGCATACGTTATCGATAGCCGCTAATGCAGCGGAGCGCGGGAAGTATCGGCATTACATGAAAAAAGAAATCATGGAGCAGCCGGAGGCAATTACGTCATGTTTAGAAAGTCGCCTTACCCAGCAACATGTATTGCCAGCGATTTTTGGTCCGGCGTCTGAAGCGATTTTTAAGCAAGTGGAGCATGTGCATTTAACCGCTTGCGGTACGAGTTATCATGCGGCGCTGGTGGCGCGTTATTGGATAGAAGAGTTAGCGAATATTCCTTGCACGGTGGAAGTGGCGAGTGAGTTTCGATATCGAAAAATTGCGCAATCGAAAAATAGTTTGTTTGTGACGTTATCGCAATCGGGTGAAACGGCTGATACCTTAGCGGCGTTGCGTTTGGCGAAAACGATGGGGTTTTTAAGTACGATTGCGATCTGCAATGTGGCGGAAAGTGCGATGATGCGAGAAGCGGATTTACCGTTTCTGACGCGAGCGGGAATTGAAATTGGGGTGGCGTCGACGAAAGCGTTTTTGACGCAATTGTTAGGATTACTTTTATTAGCTTTATTATTACGACGCAATAAGACCAATGATCCCGCATTGGAAGCTGAAGTGGTGGGAGAATTGCAGCAATTGCCATCGCTCGTGCAAAAGATATTACAGCAAGATATGAATATTATGCAGTGGGCGCGAACGTTTACGGATAAGCAGCATGCTGTATTTTTAGGTCGTGGGAATTTATTTCCTATTGCGCTGGAGGGTGCGTTGAAGATGAAAGAAATTTCATACATTCACACGCATGGTTATCCGGCGGGCGAATTAAAGCATGGGCCGTTAGCGTTGATTGATAGTCATTTACCGGTGATTACGACAGTGCCGAATGATGCGTTGTTTGAAAAGAATGTATCTAATTTGCAAGAAGTGCGTGCGCGTGGTGGTAAGTTGTATATTTTGACGGATCAACCAGAAGCGTTTACGTATGAAACTTTTGCCGATGCACAGATTGTGACGATGCCTAGCATGCATCCTTTGTTGACGCCGATTTTGTATACGATTCCATTGCAATTGTTGGCGTATCATGTGGCCGTGTTGAAGGGGACGGATGTGGATCAGCCGAGAAATTTGGCGAAATCGGTGACGGTGGAATAAAAATGGAAAGCAATTAAATTGCTGCTAGTTTTTTGGTTAACGCTGGCCCTTTATAAATAAATCCGCTATAAATTTGTAGTAAGCTTGCGCCCGCATTTAGTTTTTCACGCGCCGAAGCTTCATTCATAATCCCACCGACCCCAATAATAGGAATCTTATCCTGCAATAACGCATAAAGCTGCTGCACTACATG
>SCTP01000027.1 GCA_004322325.1 Gammaproteobacteria bacterium
AAATTCAAATTCGTACGCATACCATGCACGAAGAAGCAGAACGGGGTGTGGCCGCGCATTGGTTATATAAAGAAAATAAATTTTCTCATTTACGGCAATTATTAGATTGGCATAAAGAGATTGCACAGTCTAAATTGTCTGATGATGAAATCTATGTCATGACACCGGCGGGAGATATTCTGAATCTAATAAATGGTGCCACCCCATTAGATTTTGCTTATGCCGTTCATAGTGAGCTAGGCCATCGTTGCCGCGGGGCGAAAATCAATGGGCAAATCGTACCTTTAACTTATACATTACGGACCGGTGATAAAGTTGAAATCAGTACTATTTTACAAGGCAATCCTAGCCGTGATTGGTTAAATCCTGAATTGGGATTTATCAAAACATCGCGAGCAAGAAGCAAAATTTCGCATTGGTTTAAGCAACAAGCTTTTAATCAAGATGTAACCGAAGGAAGAGAATTATTAGAACGCGAACTAGCACGGCATGGATTGTTGAAAGCAGCCTCTTTAAGTGTACTGGCAAAACATTTTAATTTGAAAGACGAAGATACCTTATTAGCTTCCGTAGCGCGTGGTAATGTTCGACCTGGGCAAATTATACAAGCGCTTCAGCCTAAAGCTGTCGAAAAACCAGCTACATCCATTCCACTCACCAAACCCTCACCAGAAAGTTCCGGTTCCGCTATTGTCGGCGCTTCTGATTTACTCACCCGTTTCGCAAAATGTTGTAAGCCGATCCCAGGCGATAAAATTGTTGGTTATATCACTCAGGGACGCGGCATTTCTATTCATAAAAAAATCTGTAATAATGTGAAAAATTTTTCTGACCCACGCCGATTTATTCAAATCAATTGGGATAATCAGAGTTCTGGCACATTCCATACGGATTTAAAAATCATTGCACAAAATCAGCCAAAAATATTAAACGATCTCACTTCTTTATTTGCCAATGAAAAAATAAACTTGCTCAGCTTTCAATCGACATTAAATGAAGGCCAAAATAGAATCGTGCTGCTCGTGACGGTGCAAATTCAAGATGCAGAACAATTGCAACGATTATTGCACCTGGTACAACAGTTACCCGCCATTTTAGAAGTGAATCGAACTTAAGTTTTTTTCGCTTTTTTATCCAACTCGCGAAAATAAGCGAGTCGTTCAGCAATTTTTGCTTCGAGGCCGCGCGGTGTTGGGCGATAATAAGTGCGAGGAGACAATTCTTCGGGAAAATAATTTTCCCCTGCTGCATAAGCATCG
The DNA here is from genome assembly GCA_004322325.1 of Gammaproteobacteria bacterium. GTDB lineage: Bacteria > Pseudomonadota > Gammaproteobacteria > DSM-16500 > DSM-16500 > Aquicella. The sequence goes on from SCTP01000027.1 coordinate 1,260, forward strand.
GGCTCATCATGCGCATAGCGATAGGCTTTACCATAACCTAAATTTTTCATCAATTTTGTTGGTGCATTGCGTATATGCAAAGGCACTTCTAATGAGCCGTGCGTTTTCGCATCTTGCATCGCGGCGTTAAATGCAACATAAGCCGCATTGCTTTTTGGAGCGCAGGCAAGATAAATAATCGCTTGTGCAATCGCTAATTCTCCCTCCGGCGAGCCCAAACGTTCATACACTTCACACGCATTCAAGGCCATTTCTAAGGCACGTGGATCTGCAATGCCAATGTCTTCGTTTGCCATGCGAATCGTTCGACGCGCAAGGTAGCGCGGATCACAGCCACCATCCAGCATGCGACATAGCCAATATAAAGCTGCGTCAGGCGAAGACCCTCGTACCGCTTTATGCAAAGCAGAAATTTGATCGTAAAAGGCTTCACCTTGCTTATCAAAGCGGCGTAAATTAACTTGAATCACTTCTGCTAATAATTCTTGCGTCACGATCAATTGACCATCTTGCTCTTGAGCTAGATCAGAAATGATTTCGAGTAAATTAAGAACTTGACGTGCATCGCCATCGGCTGCTTGAATTAAAATACGTTGTAATGCCTCTGGAAATTGTAATGATAACTTACTAAGACCACGCTCTAATACTTGTAATAATTCATCTTCTGTTAATCGTTTTAACACATAGACGCGTGTACGTGAGAGCAATGCGCTATTCAATTCAAACGAAGGATTTTCAGTTGTTGCACCAATCAAAATAAACGTACCATCTTCCACATAAGGCAGAAAAACATCTTGTTGCGCTTTATTAAAGCGATGAACTTCATCGATAAATAAAATCGTTGCCTGCCCCTGCTCCGCTCGTGCTGCTTTCGATTCTTC
>SCTP01000198.1 GCA_004322325.1 Gammaproteobacteria bacterium
TGAAGGTATGAATCAATATGATTTGTGTAAATTGATTGAGGCGGCAGAATATATTAATAAATCATTTCAAGATGACGGAAAAGTGATCTCAAAAAAAGACATTATTATGGGTATTTTTGATTTATCGCAAGAAGATGCTGTTAACTTGGGCGATTTTTTAAATGTGAATGATTATTACCATCGTGCTCAACAGTATTATAAAAGCAAAACAGTTTGATAAAAGGTTGCAGCAATGAAAAAAATAGTGGTTTTTGGGCCTGTGTTGCCTCAGTGGTCAGACATTCAGTTTATTGCGAATACATTGCAATTTTTAAGACCCCATTATGAGATAGATTTTATCGATCCTCTCGAATCGTTAACAACTTGGCAGAAAAAAATGGGGTTGTTGCTGGATCAATACGATGTGTTTCTAGGATTTTCACTAGGTGGTGTTATTTTGCAACAATCGTTTAGTCAATTTGAAAATCGGGATAAATCGTTAATTCTTTTTTCAGTACCTTCGTTTATAGATACTCTGTTACAAGAGCGATTGAGTACTGTCATCGATCTAGCTGAGAAAAAGCAAGTAAATGAGGCAATTCATTGTTTAAATCGCTACGTATCTTACCCCAATCAGCCTTCTCTTCAAGAAGAATATCTACTTAATGAAACATTAGCATCACTGCGATTATCGCAAGGGTTAAGGTTTGTTTTAGAAACTGATTCACGGTCTATCTTGCAGAATACGCCTCTACCTCATCTACATTTCATTGGCGAAAAATCTCAATTAGTCAATAAGAATAATGTTATTTCTCCTAAAACTGGGCAATTAATGATAGTACCTCATGCTGGAATGCGTGTTTTACAAGATAATTTATCGTATTGCATGCCCCTGATGACACACTATCTAGAAGGAAAACAATAATGAAAAAATTAAAACTCGCCGTTTTACCAGGCGATGGCATTGGCCAAGAGGTCACGTTGTCTGCCATCCCTGTATTTGATGCATTACATATTCCAGTTGAAATAGTATTTGGCGAGATTGGCTGGGAATATTGGAAGCAAGAGGGTAATGTGGTGCCCGCACGCACGTGGGAATTGATTAAATCTTCTGATGCTACTTTACTGGGCGCCGTGACGAGTAAACCAGAAAGAGAGGCAATCAATGAGTTACCAATCCATTTGCGTGCTTCACCACCCAAATACGTATCACCCGTCATTCAATTGCGGCAACAGCTGGATTTGTACGCTAACGTTAGACCTTGTTTTAATGTAAAAGGTGAGGGCGAGGAATTTAATTTCACCGTTATCCGAGAAAATACGGAAGGATTATATTCAGGATTCGATTTTTATCCACTTTCCGATTCGCTTAAATCAGTCATTAGTGATAATCCACATTGGCGGAATGTTCCTAATGATGAAATAAGCTGTTCATTACGCATTCAATCTAAGCATGGCTTGCAGCGATTGTTTAAATTTGGTTTTCAATTGGCAGAGCAGAAAAAATATCATCGTGTCACCTTCGCTGATAAACCCAATGTATTAAGAAAAAGTAGCGCATTTGCAAGAGAGTTATTTGAAAGTGTAGCGAAAGATTATCCTCATATCGAAGCGGATATCTTAAATATTGATGCTGTAGCACTTTGGATGGTAAGGCGGCCGTATGAGTTTGGTGTGATTGTGGCAGAAAATATGTTTGGCGATATTCTGTCTGACTTAGGTGCCGGTGTGATGGGTGGATTAGGCTTTGCGCCTAGTGCTAATATCGGTGAAAAAGGTTGTTATTTTGAGCCTGTGCATGGCAGTGCGCCACGTGTTCAGCCAAATTGTGCTAACCCTAGTGCTATGTTTTTAACGATCGCGCTTTTATTAGACCAGTTTGGTTATCATCAAGCATCTGGTCAAATTAAACAGGCTATTAAAAATGTCATCAAATCAGGACGTCATTTGACCTATGATTTAGGTGGCGATGCTTCTACTCAAACCATGGCCAACTTTATTATCAACTTGGTAGAATTGAAATGAACTTAATCGAACAACTTAACGAATTTGATACCGCAGAAATTTCTGATGCGCTTGATGCTTGTGATCTTGAAGGTGCGCTGTTAGGAATTAAACCCATTTCTTGTGGAAAAAAATTAATTGGTCCTGCTTTTACAGTAAAATATACGGCGTATGAAACAAAACCGGCCGAGTTTAAAAATGCAGGAAATTACATTGATGATGTTCCTCCTCATGCAGTGATTGTGATAGACAATCATGGACGAGAAGATTGCACAACCTGGGGAGACATCTTAACACAAGTCGCTCTGATGCGAGAAATTGCCGGTACAGTTGTTTTTGGTGCTGTTAGAGATGTTAATTTTATTCGCTATTCAGCTTATCCTTTATTCGCGAGCCATATTTATATGCGATCGGGGAAAAATCGTGTCTATAAATCAGGTCAACAATGCGAATTAGTTATTAATGGCATTAAAATTAAACCCAATGATATTTTATTTGGTGATGATAATGGCGTATTAGTGATTCCCAAGGAGCATTTGCAAGAAGTGATCAATAAAGCAAGTAATATTAAAAAAACGGAGCAGGCTATTATTGATTCGGTTAAAAATGGTAGCTCGCTAGAAACAGCGAGAAAAATACATCGATATGACCAACCTTGGTTGATGAGCAAAGGCTAATCGAAGATGGTATTCTCACTTGATCAAGCTGATTTTATTGATATTCATTATCATGCTAATCCTGATTTATATAAAAGGCGATATAGTGCTATTGAAGCAGGTAAATTGTATCAATATCAAAAAGGGGCAGTGGTTTTAAAAAGTCATCTAGGTGCAACTTCTATTCATGCCTCACTTGCTCAGCAAGAAGGGTTGCCTGTTTTTCCTTCTATTGTTTTGAATGCTATTTCCGGCGGAATTCATTATCGCTCTGTTTTACAAGCGCTGTGTGAATATCAACCTGTGTTC
>SCTP01000199.1 GCA_004322325.1 Gammaproteobacteria bacterium
AAACAACCTACACGGATTGTGCTGTCAGGACGCAATCCATTGCCGCTCGACTTAAATATATTCAATGACAATCTGCCAGGAAAAACTATTATTGTGACGACCCAAAAAACAGAAAATGTTTATAAGCAAATTAAAACACATAATGTTGAATTATTAATTATCCCTGAAAACCAGGATAAACAAATATCTTTGCCTATTCTATTAGACGAATTGGGAAAAAAAGAAATTACTAGTCTATTGGTTGAAGGTGGTATGACGGTGCATGAAAGTTTTCTTAAAGAAAATTTAGTGAATAAAATTCACGTTTATTTAGCTCCAACCTTCATTGGGTCGCTTGAGAAAAAGCGGCCTTTAAATGGGGTGAATTTTTATAGAATAGGCAGAGATTTTCATTTTACAGCTGATGTTGAGGAGGTGACTTATGTTTAGTGGCATTGTGGAAACAGTTGGCCTTGTTAATAGCTTAACGTATTCGCTAGATGATATAAAATTAACTATTACACCATGCGAATATTTTTCTGATTTAAAAGTAGGTGATAGTATTGCAATTAATGGTGTATGTTTAACCATTACAGATTTACAAGGTGAAACATTCAACGTTACAGCTGTTCCTGAGACGCTACGTCGAAGTAACCTCCAACATCTTTCCATAGACTGTCTGGTCAATTTAGAGAGAGCCATTAAAGCTAATGATCGTATTGGTGGTCATTATGTTCAAGGCCATGTAGATGATATGGGTGAGATCATTGAAATAAAGGCTCAGATTTTCAAAATAAGTGTGCCATCAAATTTAACAAAATACATCGTAAATAAAGGATATATTGCATTGGACGGAATGAGCATTACCGTTATAGAAGCGAATGAAAAATGGTTCTCTGTTACATTAATTCCTCATACTAAAAAAGTGAGTATTGCAGCTCACTATCAACTGGGAACAAAAATAAATATCGAGGTAGATATTCTAGGTAAGCATATTGAAAAATTGGCGAGGATGAATTAAATGCAATCGTACATTGAAAAAGTCGAATCAGCTCTGGGAGATTTGCGTAAAGGCAAAATGATTATTCTGACAGATCATCCGGATAGGGAAAATGAAGGCGATCTCATTTGCGCGGCAGAAATGATTACCCCCGATATAATTAATTTTATGATCAGGAACGGTAGTGGAATTGTTTGTCTTTCATTAGCAACAGATCAAGTAAAGAAGCTCGGCTTAAATCCTATGGTTTCTCCTTACGAAAACACCAGTCATCGAGGAACACCATTTACTGTTTCAATCGAAGCAAAAGTAGGTGTCACAACGGGTGTTTCAGCTCAAGATCGTGCAACGACCATTCTTGCTGCAATCAACGATAATGCCACACAGGAGGATCTGGCTAAGCCTGGGCATGTTTTTCCCTTACACGCAAAAGCAGGTGGTGTATTAGAGCGTCAAGGCCATACTGAAGGATCCATTGATATGGTGCGGTTAGCAGGCTTTAAACCAGCTGCTGTATTATGTGAAATCATGAATGCAGATGGGACCATGGCAAAGGGAGAGCAACTCTATCAATTCGCAAAAGAACATCATTTAAAATTACTATCAATTGATGACACTATTGCCTATCGGCATGTTAAAGAAAATTTAATCGCTGAGGAAGTGACCACAAATTTACCGCTCGAAAAATATGGAATGTTCGATTTAGCCGTCATTAGAGAAAAATTTAATGGAAGCGAGCATGTTATTCTGACAGCACATCACACCTTACTTTCCCCGCCCTTAGTCAGAATTCATTCCGCTTGCATGACAGGAGACCTCTTTGGCTCTAAGCGCTGTGATTGCTATATGCAACTACATTATTCATTGCAAAGGATTAGCAAAGAAGGGGGTATTTTAATCTATTTAAATCAAGAAGGACGCGGTGTTGGTCTTTTTAATAAAATCAAAGCTTACCATCTTCAAGAAAATGGCTTAGATACGGTTGAAGCGAATCACCGTCTTGGATTGCCTATCGATTCTCGGGAATATTATCTTGCTGCAAATATTTTAAGAAATAGAAATATTCAATCTATCTGCTTGCTGACTAACAACCCACATAAAGTAGCGAATTTAAAAAAATATGGCATTGATGTTCAAACAGAATCGATGCCAATTTTCTATAATGAGTGCAACAAATATTATTTGCAAACAAAGAAAGAAAAGTTAAATCATAGTATAAATTTTTAAAAGGTAAAGATAATGTTAAAAGACATAAATATTGCTATTGTTCTTAGTGTATTTAATTCAGAAGTCACGGAACAATTACTGGATGGTGCATTATCCAGGTTAATTGAATCAGGTATGCATCAAGACCAGATTAATGTGGTTAAAGTTCCTGGTGCCATAGAAATCCCGCTGACGACAAAACTTCTTGCTATGTCAAAAAAATATCACGCTATTATCTGCCTAGGTGCTGTGATTCGCGGTGAAACTAATCACTATGAATACGTCTGCCAGCAGGTTAGTCAGGGTTGCCAGCAGGTGATGCTTGAATTTAATATCCCGGTTATTTTTGGGGTGCTGACGACAAAAAATCTCAAACAGGCGAAAGATAGGGTGTGTAAATTTAAAGAACATAAAGGAATTGAAGCGGCTGATACGGCTATTAGCATGATAAAGATGGTTAAAGGCATCA
>SCTP01000200.1 GCA_004322325.1 Gammaproteobacteria bacterium
TCCTCAAGAAATCGATGCTCCAAATGAGAAAGTCATTATGGTAGATCTAAATTTACACGCTTGGGGAGCGTATGATTCAGAGGGTACCCTCATACGTTGGGGACCGGCTACTGGGGGGGCGGACTGGTGTCGGGATATCGGACGTTCTTGTCGTACGAAGAGTGGTACTTTTCGTATTTATTCTTTAGGTAGCAGCAGTTGTGTTTCTACCAAGTTCCCTATTCCTCGAGGCGGTGCGCCTATGCCGTATTGCATGTTTTTTAACGGTGGACAAGCATTGCACGGCTCGCCAGGCCAGGTTATTAAGGATAACGCTAGCCATGGCTGTGTGCGGCTGTTTGTCGATGATGCTGAATGGCTACGATACGACTTTGTCGACCCGCCAATGGAAGAGAATAACTACCGTGGAACCAAAGTGGTTGTCTTGCCTTATCCTATTGATTAAAAACAAACCTATTATTTAATTTATGATATAATAATACTCATTTATGATGTGGGTAAAGGGAATTTCTATAATTATGAAGCAACTACATCTAGTCAGAAGAACAAAGATACACTAAGATAACTGCCTATGAAAAAGAGACCATTGATATACGTTATAAGCTTAATCCTCGGTTTGTACCTTATCGGACATATTTTTTTCCCGACGCGGACTAATCCACAAGGGACAGTGAGTGTGGCTGTCAGCCCTGTCGAGCAGAAAGATGTGACGGTAACCCTACAAACGATTGGTACAGTCCAGGCTTATTCCTCCGTGGAAATCAAATCCATGGTGACGGGGCCGTTAGTGAATACCGGCTTTAAAGAAGGGGATGTGGTGGAACAAAATCAAGTATTGTTCCAAATTGACCAGCGTCCTTTTGTCGCTTCTTTAAATCAAGCGGAAGCGAATCTAGCGCGTGACCAAGCCACGCTAAACAACGTGCGTTTGCAAGTAAAGCGTAATACGCCCTTGCTCGGAAAGGGGTATATTGCGAAGCAAGATTACGATACCTTAGTAGCGAATGAAGAATCCGCTGAAGCGACGGTGAAAGCAGATCAGGCAGCCGTTGAGAATGCCCAGTTGCAACTCAGTTATACGACTATTCGCGCGCCGATGGTGGCTAAAACAGGCAATATCATGCTAAAGCCTGGAAGCGTGATTAAGGCGAATGATACCAATGAATTAGTGACGTTAAATCAAATTAATCCTATTTATGTTGCCTTCTCTGTACCGCAGAACAGGCTTTTGGGCATACAGCAAAATATGCAGAAAGGTCCGGTTGCTGTGAAAGCGTTAGTGAATGGTCAAGAGATTGAGCAAGGAACATTAACGTTTGTTGATAATGCGGTAGATGCTGCTACCGGTTCTATTCAGCTGAAAGCGACTTATCCAAATAAACAACGTTTATTATGGCCCGGTGAATACGTGACGGTCGATTTACCAGCAGAGCAAATCTCACATGCTTTATTAATTCCTTCTTCTGCCTTATTAACCGGACAGAAAGGTTTTTATGTCTATGTGATTGATAAAGACAATGTGGCGCATATGCGGGATGTTACGCCCGGACCTGTGCTAGATAACATGACGGTGATAGAGAAAGGATTGCAAGCCAGTGAGCAAGTAGCCGCATCAGGTCAATTGCGATTAAAAGAAGGGATAGTCGTCCAGGCAACTTCATAAAGGTACTTGTGTCATGATTGGTTCCGACTTAAATATCAGTGAAATTTTCATCCGCCGCCCTGTGATGACGACTTTGTTAATGTTGGCGTTATTTTTCTTCGGTATTTTTGCTTACCGCTCACTGCCAGTGAGCGATCTTCCAGATGTCGATTTCCCTACGATTTTAGTCACGGCTAATCTAGCGGGCGGGAGCCCTGAAACCATGGCAAGTGCTGTCGCAACCCCCATGGAGCGACAATTTTCAACTATTGCTGGTTTAGATAGCATGAGTTCAGTAAGCAGCTTGGGTCAAACCCAAGTGACGTTGCAATTTAATCTAGACAGAAGCATCGATAGTGCTGCGTTAGACGTGCAATCTGCTATCACGGCTGCAACGGGGCAATTGCCTTCCTCCATGTCAAGCGCGCCCACGTTTCGTAAAGTGAA
>SCTP01000201.1 GCA_004322325.1 Gammaproteobacteria bacterium
TCAACCAAGCCTTTTTTATCTACGTCGCGAATCACGGGTACGACGAGACCATCAGGTGTGTCGACCGCGACGCCAATGTGAAAATAATTTTTCAATACTAAATTTTCACCGCTGGCATCGAGAGAAGCATTAAAACTAGGAAATGCTTTGAGCGATGCGACCACGCCTTTCATGATGAAAACGAGTGGTGTTAATTTAACTTTTTGTTTTTCCAATTCATTCTTTTGCGCGAGACGAAATTCTTCTAACGAGGTGATATCCGCTTCACCAAATTGTGTGACATGCGGAATCATCATCCAATTACGCTGCAAATTTTTGCCGGAAATTTTTTTAATGCGGGAAAGGGCTTGGATATTGATCGGCCCAAATTTGGTGAAATCCACTTGCGGTGCAGGTGGAAAGGCGATACCGGTGCCAGTGCTTGCTGGCAGTTGCGATAATTGCGTTTTGACGTAAGCTTGCACATCTTCTTTCACCACACGTTGCTTAGGGCCACTGCCAGGAACAAGGGCTAAATTTACTCCTAATTCACGCGCAAGACGACGCACACCAGGGCCAGCATGAACATCGTTGGTGGATTGGACAGTGCCGGTTAAGACTTTCTCTTCCACCGGAGCCGGAGGAGGTGCAGGAGGAGGTGCTTCTGCTTCACTGCCACTGGTTTCTATGCTCAACAAAACAGAACCCGTGGAAACTTTATCGCCTGCTTTGACTTTTACTTCTTTTACAACACCTGCTTCGGCTGAAGGCACATCTAACGTGGCTTTATCTGATTCAAGGACGACAATCGATGCATCCTTTTCAATTTTATCGCCGGGTTTGACTAGCACTTCAATGACAGTCACATCGGCTGCACCGCCTAAATCAGGGGTGGTTACATTTTTTATCTGAGCCAAAGGTATTCCTCCTAGTGGTTTTGGTACATAGTAACACACAGAGATAATTAAACAGTCATCGGATTAGGTTTCTTCGGATCGATGCCATATTTTTTCATCGCAGCTGTCACTTGGCTTTTCGGTATTTCACCTTCTTTCGCCAGCGCATGTAAAGCAGCTACCACGATGTAGTAACGATCGACTTCAAAGAATTGTCGCAAACGCGCACGGGTATCACTACGACCAAATCCATCCGTCCCTAACGTGACATACGTACGATGAAGATACGGACGAATTAAATCAGCATAAGCTCGCACATAATCCGTCGCGGCGACAATCGGACCTTGACGATCATGCAGACATTGTTCTACATACGTTACTTTTACTTTCTTCTCAGGTGAGAACATATTTTCACGTTCAACGGCGATTCCATCACGACGTAATTCACCAAAGCTTGTCACACTCCAGACATCTGCTGAAACAGCAAAATCTTTTTGCAGTAATTCCGCTGCGGCAATCACTTCATTTAATATCGCGCCACTGCCTAACAGTTGCAGTTTATGCTCACCTTTACCGCCTTCTTGGAATAAATACATGCCTTTGATAATGCCTTCTTCCACTCCTTTTGGCATCGCGGGCTGAACATAGCGTTCATTCATGGCCATGAAATAGTAGAATAGATCTTTTTCTTCTGCGTACATTTCATGTAAGCCATGCTGAATAATCACTGCCATTTCATAACCAAAAGCAGGATCGTAAGCTCGACAAGTCGGGACCGTCGAAGCGGTTAATAAGCTGGAACCATCTTGATGCTGTAACCCTTCTCCTTCTAACGTCGTACGGCCCGCTGTCGCGCCTACTAAGAAACCGCGTACACGCATATCGCTCGCTGCCCAAATGAAATCGCCAACGCGTTGGAAGCCAAACATGGAATAGTAAGTAAAGAAAGGAATCATCGGGAAACGGTGATTGGCATAAGAAGAACCTGCGACAATCCAGGAAGCCATACAGCCTGCTTCGGTAATGCCTTCTTCTAGTAATTGACCATCTTTCGATTCGTGATAATACAAAAACTGTTCTTTATCTTCTGGCGTATAAAGCTGACCAACGGGAGAGTAAATACCGACTTGGCGGAATAGCGTTTCTAAACCAAATGTCCGTACTTCATCAGAAAAAATTGGTACGATGCGTTTGCCAATTTCTTTGTCTTTTAGCAAAACAGTCAGAATGCGGCCTAATACCATTGTCGTTGACATGGTGCGATCTTGCGACCCTTGTAACACCGCATCAAATGCGGATAAAGCCGGCACGGTGAGGGGTTGAGAGACCACGTGGCGAGCGGGTAAATATCCACCTAGCTTTTCTCGCTGTGCTTGTAGATAGCGCATTTCTTCACTATCTTTTTCGGGTTGATAAAAGTCTAATGCGAGTAAGGCTTTATCTTTAAGCGGTAATTTAAAGCGATCACGAAACACTTTCAATTCTTCTTCCGTCATCTCTAAATGATTATGCGCAACGTTTCTGCCTTCCGCACTGGTCGTTCCCAAACCATAACCTTTAATACCTTGCGATAAAATCACTGTCGGCTGACCTTTGTGTTGCACGGCTGCTTGATACGCTGCATATACTTTCACTGGATCATGCGCACCACGACCCAGCTTGGCAATGTCTTCATCGGATAAATCCGCCACCAGAGCTTTTAATTCATCCGTATTGAATAAAAACTCGCGTGTGTAAGCGCCGCCGCGGACATAAGCCGTTTGCAAATCGCCATCCACGCATTCGCTTAAGCGTTTGGCTAAGATGCCCTTGGTATCTTTCGCAAATAATTTATCCCACTGGCTATCCCATAAGACTTTAATCACATTCCATCCCGCGCCGCGGAAAATGCTTTCTAACTCTTGGACGACTTTATAATTGCTACGCACTAAGCCATCAAGACGCTGCAAATTACAATTGACGACAAAAATTAAATTATCGACTTTTTCCCGGCCGGCCAAAGCAAGCCCTGCGATGGATTCTGGTTCATCCATTTCGCCATCACCGCAAAATACCCATACCTTGCGATCATTCGCTGACACCAGACCGCGGTTTTCAAGGTATTTTAAAAAGCGGGCTTGATACACCCCTTGTAACATGCCTAACCCCAAGGAAACAGTGGCGAATTGCCAAAAATCAGGCATTAGCCAAGGATGGGGATAAGAAGAAACACCTTCGCCGCCGACTTCTTGGCGAAAATTCTTTAAATGCTTTTCCGTCAGCCGGCCTTCTAAATAAGCACGGGCATAATTGCCTTCGGATGAGTGGCCTTGAAAATAGACGAGATCCCCTAAGTTTTCCTTGGTCATGCCGCGGAAAAAGTGATTCATCCCGACTTCATACAAGGTGGCAATGGAGGCAAAAGAAGAAAGATGGCCACCAACACCGCCCGCCTCGTTTTTCGCCTTGATCACCATGGCGACGGCGTTCCAGCGGATGATGCCTTCAATTGCGGCTTCTAATTCTAAATTGCCAGGGTAAGCCGGCTGCTTTTCCGCTGCGATCGTATTAGAGTAAGGCGTCATCAGCGGAGACAAGCCGCTTTCAATGCCTTGCTTTTCAGCCGCTGCTAATAGTTGCTGTAAAATGTACTGGGCTCGTTCTTTTCCTTCATACTTCACGAGCGAAGCTAGTGCCTCTAGCCATTCTTGAGTTTCAATTGGATCGTTATCACTCCGCGCTTTCATCATAGTCATTTCCTATCTCGATTCTAATTGTGGGTGGTTCTAATTTTGGCGATAAGTTTAACCTGGAACAAAGAAAAACCAAAGCAGGGAAAGTACTATATTTATACTTAGTTTAACCTAGCTACTTGTAAATACCTACAGACTTGCGCTGCCCCCTCCAGCAAGCGAGGCCCTGCCCGTTCGAGTAAATCAGGGTTAATGGTGAATAAAAAGTGGTTTTTTACCGCTGCCACTGTCGGCCAGCGCTGCCACTCGGTTTTCCATTGGTCATTATTTGAACTATCGATAATAACTTGTGGATTCGCAGCAATAGCGGATTCCCAGCTGACTTCGGGGGCAATCATCGTCGCATTGGCAAAGACATTGTGGCCACCGCAAAGGGTGATGACTTGATTGACCCAGCTGTCTTTATTAAGCGTCATCAAGGAATAGGAGCCGATTTGATAGAACACGGTCACTGGCTTTTGCTGGGCGTAGTGTTGGCGTAAGGCGGCTAAGTGATGAGAAAAGTCATCGGCGGCTGCTTGGGCGGTTTTTTCGGTACCGGCTAAACAGCCTAGTTGTTTCATGGTTCGCGGGAGGTCTTCGAGCTGGCGAGGCTGGGTAACATAAACAGGAATACCGAATTTTTTTAAAGTTATTAATTGGCGTGAAAAAGACTGTCCCCAGGTAATGATGAGATCAGGGTGTAAACGCAGGATGGTTTCTAAATCGATATCTTGATAATCCCCCACTTGCTTCATCCCTCGCGCTTCGGGTGGATAATCACTGCCATGGATCACCCCCACCACTTGCCGGCCAGCGCCGATAGCAAATAACGTTTCGGTAACATGAGGTGCTAGGCTAATAATATGCTGCGCAGGTTGGGTCAGATGAACCGTTGTGCCTGCATCGTCTACGACGGTACAGGCAAAAGCAGGGATAGAAAAGAACAAAGTACAGCCTAATACGATTCGCTTTATCATTTATAAAATTAGCACAAGGATGGCGATAATCACCAAAGTAATCACAAAAACACGATCCAACAAACTGATGGCATTTTTTTCTACGGGCTCTTCGTTACCCAACGCCGCCATGCCACAATCAACCAGCATCGTTTCATTGTGAGTTAACCCCAACAAGGCTTGTTTGCGCCAGCACGTCATCACCTGCACAAAATGGCCGCCGAGTGCAAAAATAAAGGTAAATATGCGCACGGGCACCCAGTCCAATACCGTTTCTAGTAGACGCGAAGGCTGCAATAATTCAGGCGGTGTATTCTGATCAGCTGCTTCGGTAGAAGATAAGGTCACCACGCGATAGAGCACAGCACCTACCACGCCCAAAATAAGATACCAAAAAACCACTGCAAAGACGCGACGAAACGATTGGATAAATAAGGTATCAGCAACTGGCCGCTGGGGTGCCTCACCGTGTGTTAACGCATTAATCGAAACAAAGGCATCCGCCCAAAAATTACGCGGGCCTAGGCAATAAAGCAAGATAAGCAAATTGAAGATTAAGCTGACGAACCCGTATAACCAATCCCGAATCAGGGACTCAATGAGAAGAACCACTGCCAAGAGAGGAATAATCGTCAATGCCAACGTGACATAAGGCGAGAAACGCTTCATCCGCTTCAAAACAAGCTGCTGAAAACTCGCGAGCCAATGCCAGCGGCGTAGATGGCTCCAATCGAAAAAACGCTCTATCACTAAGGCAATCAAAATTACGATAAACGTCATACTATTATTTTCCTTATGTAATCCCAATCAAACAAAGGCCCTGGATCTGTTTTACGCCCCGGTGCAATATCAACATGGCCAACAATTCTCTCTTTTGTAATCGCCGGGTAAGCTTGCATCAATAACCGAATCACACGGCTGAGCTGTTCATATTGCAATGGTTCATAGGCTATGTCATCGGTTCCTTCTAATTCTATCCCAATAGAGAAATCATTACAGCGGGGTCGGTCATGAAAAAATGATTCGCCTGCATGCCAGGCGCGCTCAGCGAAGGGGACAAATTGAATGATCTCGCCGGTACGTTTGATAAGTAAGTGAGAAGACACCCGCAGCGAAGCGATGGAGGCATAGTAAGGGTGGAGACGGTGATCCAACTGACCGCAAAAAAAGGCTTCGATGGCCGGCGAACCGAATTCGCCGGGGGGTAAACTGATGCCATGAATGACAATCATATCAACCACTTCCCCAGCAGGACGCGCATCACAATGGGGGGAAGGCCGGTATGTCACCGGGGTTAATAAGCCGCTTTGCCTGTCGAGGGTCATGGTTTGGGTTAGCATGGGGTTGATTATAATCTGATTGCAAATCGGATAGAAATATTAAAAAATGCCGGTTTCGTGCCAAACGAGGATAAATAAAGATCATGCAACCAGAAGAAATTAGACATTTAATCGAAAACGGTCTTCAGAATGCAGAAGCGTATGTTGAAGGCGATGGGGCTCACTTTACCGCGGTCGTCGTCAGCCCTGATTTTGCCGGCAAATCGCGTTTGCAAAAACAGCAGCTCGTATATGATACTGTTCGACAACAGTTATTAGACGGCACGCTGCACGCGTTATCAATTAAAACTTTTACGCCAGATGAATGGCAAGTATTGGAATAATGAGGCATTAACATGGAAAAACTAATCATACAGGGTCACACTCCATTAAATGGTGAAATTAAAATTTCGGGGGCAAAAAATGCCGCCTTACCTATTCTGGCGGCCTCTTTACTGAGCCGTGCCCCGGTTCAATTGAGCAATATTCCCCATCTGCAAGATGTGACCACGATGGTTAGTTTGCTCGGTCAAATGGGCGTGCGCATCACGCTCGATGAGCGCGCTAACATTGAAATCGATGCAGGCAAGCTGCAATCTTTTCATGCGGCTTATGAATTGGTCCGGACGATGCGTGCGTCGGTGCTGGTATTAGGTCCTTTATTAAGCCGTTTTGGTGAAGCAGAAGTTTCTCTGCCTGGTGGCTGTGCTATTGGCACCCGACCGGTGGATCAGCACTTGAAAGGCATGCGGGCGATGGGAGCGGATATTCGCATTGAAAATGGTTATATCAAAGCTAAAGCCGACCGTTTGCAAGGTGCAACGATTGTGATGGATATTGTGACGGTCACGGGCACAGAAAATATCATGATGGCAGCGGTGCTTGCGAAGGGTCAAACCATTATTCACAATGCAGCGCGCGAGCCGGAAGTGGAAGATTTAGCGAATTTCTTAAATGTGTTAGGGGCAAAAATCAGCGGCGCAGGAACGTCTACGATTGTGATCGAGGGAGTGGAGGAATTAGGTGGTGGTATTTACCACGTTTTACCTGACCGTATTGAGACAGGCACGTATTTAGCGGCGGCGGCGATCACGCGCGGTAAGATCAAACTTAAAAATACGCGTCCGGATTTATTAGAATCTGTTTTGTTGAAATTTGAAGAAACCGGTGCGTTCATTGATACAGGTACGGATTGGATTTCATTAGATATGAAAGGCCATCGTCCGCGTGCAGTGAATATCAGTACAGCGCCTTATCCGGCATTCCCGACGGATATGCAAGCGCAAATGATGGCGGTGAATACGGTGGCGGAAGGCACGGGTGTGATTACGGAAACTGTGTTTGAAAACCGCTTTATGCATGTGCAAGAGTTATTGCGTATGGGAGCGCATATTGCGCTTAAAGGCAATACGGCCATTTGCTCGGGTACCGAAAAAATTCATGGTGCACCGGTGATGGCGACGGATTTACGTGCTTCGGCGAGTTTAGTCTTAGCTGGTTTAGCCGCGCAGGGTGAAACGAGTATTGATCGTATTTATCACATTGATCGTGGTTATGAATGTATTGAAGAAAAGCTTGCCCAGCTCGGTGCACGCATTCATCGATTACCTTCGGAGTTACCTGAATAATGAAACGAATTCCATGGCTGTTATTGATAAGTCTTTGTTCTACTTTCGCTTATGGTGCGAATCAAAGTGATTTAGAAAAATTAATCAACTTTCAAAAAGCGCAAAGCAGCCATGTGGATTTATCGCATGCGGATTTACGTAATTATATTTTTGTATCGAGTAAAATTGATTTACAACAAGCGAATTTATCTTATAGCAATTTATCCGGTGTTGATTTATCGAAAATGAATTTAAGTGGCGCGGACTTAAGTTACACAGATCTTTCGAATGCAAAATTAAATCAAACCATTTTAACCGATGCGAATCTTAATCATGCTAATTTGTCCAACGCAGAGTTGCAGAAAAGTGATTTTTCACGGGCGAATTTGAGTTTTGCTAATTTAATGTCGGCAAAGTTACAGCAAGCGATGCTTGCGAAAGCGGATTTGACTTGTGCGGATTTGGATCAGGCGGATTTGACGCAGTCTAATTTCACGGATACCACGATTTCGGGAGCGTCGTTTGTGAATACGGTGACAGCGGATATTGTGGGGTATGAGTCGGTGGTGGATGGGAAGGTGGGGTGTGAGGGATAATCAAGAAAAACTCTATTCATTATTTCCTTTCCTGCTCGTATTCTACGAAATCACTAATTATCTTGCTAATGATATGTATCTGCCCGCTTTACCTCACCTTGCTGCAGATTTGTCGATTCCTACCCATTTAGCGCAACAAACATTAACCGCCTGGTTTCTTGGCACGACTTCGTTACAACTTATTTTAGGGCCATTTTCAGATCGATTTGGTAGAAGGTTAGTGTTACTAGGTGGAGGAGTGGTTTTCATTATCTCAACTATCATTTGTGCACTGACTGCTAATATACAAGTTTTATTAACCGCACGCTTTTTTCAAGGATGTGCTATTTGTACCATTGGCACCGCTGGTTATTCGAGTATTCATGAAATTTTCGATAGGATCAAAGCAATAAAAATTTTGGCTGTCATGGGTAGTATCACTGTGCTTGCGCCAGCGTTTGGGCCACTGTTAGGTGCAGTGCTTTTACAATGGTTGAATTGGCGTTGGATTTTTGGTGTATTAGCGATTTGGGCTATTGTTGGGGTTTCTCTTCTATGGTTGTTCATGCCAGAAAGTAATCCTAAAGAAAAGCGGCAAGCATTTGATGGCAGGGTATTATTAAAAAATTATGTTGCTATTCTCTGCAATACTAAATTTATGCTTAACACGCTTATTTTTTGTGCTACTTTCTTAGGCGCCATTGCTTGGATTGCAGCAGGGCCATTTTTAGTTATCACTGAATTTAAATATAGTACATTGGCGTTTGGTATCTTCCAGGCACTGATTTTCGGAAATTTGATCTTGGGAGCACAGGTTGTCAAACATACTATCGATCGAAGAGGTCCTGATCGTTTAATTAATATTGGTCTGATCATCGTATTATGTAGTGGTGTATTAGCATTACTATTAACTATAATTTTCCCGCACTTTCTTTTCGGTCTTATCATCAGCTTAATGATGTTTATGTTTGGCTCCTCTCTCGCATTTGGCCCAGCAACGCGTATTGCTATCGAAGCGTGCAAAGAACCGATGGGGGCTCGCATGGCAATATTTTCGACGTTGATGGGGTTGTTTGGTGTGATAGGCGGTTTGCTGGCGAGTTTTACTTATACGGGGACGTTGTTGTGGTTTGGCGTGTTACTGTTTGTTATTAGTTGCCTTGCTTGTTTGGCGAGGTGGTGGGTGGAAGTAATAAAGGCCAGAGAGTAAAGAAAATCAAAATAGAGCCTATCACAGACCATAAAATAAGATTTTGTAGCCCTACTTGCTTTGCAAAAGCCGAAACAAAAAAACCAGAAAAGGGCATCGCCATTTTTATCGAAAACATAATAACCCCCACCGTTACACCAAAATCAGCGCTGGGAATTAATTTTACTCGGTAGGTTCTGGTCATCACATTCGTCAACATTACACCAGCTATGAGCAGGGCATAGAACAAAGTATATATTTCATAAGCTGGCGCTTGTGAAAGTAAGATAGCGCTTGCCAGAAAAATTGAAATCCCTATAAATCCAATGATTTTAACAGTAAAATAACGAGTTAAAAAAGAAACCAGCGATAACGTTCCAATAGTTACTCCACCAGCTATAGAATACATCAGACTTAGCTTTTGGTCTGATGCTTGAAATACCCCCTTAATAATGACAGGATTAAGTGTAAGAATTACCCCATAGAAAAAATTAGCAAGTATAGAAAATAAAACCAGCAATTTTAGTGATTTACTTTCCCAAATAATAGTATACCCTCGAATAAAAGATGCTAATATTTTTGCCCTAGCTTCACTATTTCTATCTGCAAGCGAATCATTAGTAAAAATAGCTTTGCTTATAAGTCCTGAAATAAAAAATAAAAAACTCGCTGCCTCAATAAGCACAGAATATTTCACATATCCCAGCATTATTCCGCCCAGAAGAGGGCCAAGGATTAAAGATAATTGCTCACACATTTGTACTTTAGCTTGAACTTTAGGGATATCAGTTTCGCCAAAATTGTTTTTGACTGCTAGCTCTAGAGAGACTTGCGCTTGAGAGGAAAAAAAACCAACGCACCCACCCATAACAGTCAAAAGCCAAAATGTATTTCCATACTCTAGCACCAATAAGACAAAAAAGAATAAAATTATACCCGCTCGATAGAAATCTGTTTTTACATATAGTAATCCTCCTCCTATTCTATCCCCCCATAATCCAGATAATAGAAAAGCTGTCATCCGAGATAGCCATTCCAAAGCAAAGCTTAAGCCTGACATGGAAGCGCTTCCCGTAATCTTATAAACCATCAAAGGAATGAGGAAGAAGAGTAATTGATCTGCAACCGTAGAAATTAATCTGCTAGCGAAAATAAAATTTATTTTATTATTTTTAATATTCATAATTTATTTCTTGGCGATTAGATAATTTGCCTTGACTGGGAATGACAATCCGTTTTTTCCTATATATGGCTTAAGCGATAATTCCAATTCAAAAGTTATTTTATCTATTATTTCCTCAACCTTATCTGGTGGCAAATCATAAATAAGAGGAGAGCCATAAATTCTATACCTCCCGAATTCCTTAATAGATGAAAAATATACGAAGTTTTCAACTAATTGAACACTAACCATTTTAAACCCCACACTCCTTGCCAATTCCTTTAAAACATGAGGGTCAGAATAGCTAAAGGGAGCATACAAACTACTTCTTGCATTATCGCCAACTATTCTCAAAATAGCATCAGAAAGACATTTATAACCTACACATTCTTCTATTACTGACCAAACAGTAGCAATTAAAACACCTTTTAAATCCATAATTCGATAAATTTCGCTTAATGCCTTGCCTTTATTCTCAAAATACTGAATACCCTGTTGGCAATACACTAGTTGAAAATAATTATCATTAAACGGCAATTTATTTACACTAGCTGTCACCCAAGAAATACTGTTCTTATACATCGAGCTTTTTTCTTCTGCGATAGCGAGCATTAAGGCATTAACATCAACCCCTACCAATTTTGTTTTATGGGAAATTTTTTTCTGGTCTAACAAATGAAGCAAAAAAGATCCAGTGCCACATCCAATATCAGCAATTGGGCCTTTCATATAAGGAAGACCAGTTTCAACAAATAATGAATACCAAGGCGCTGAAACAGCAGGAGCGATATATTGATCATATATTTTGGGTGAATTACCGCTGAGTTGCCACTGCGTAGATTTATTCATTATTAGATTGCACCAAAATAGATAGGTTGTCTTGGAAAATATTTGCCCATCATGTTTTTATAATAGTCTTCAATCTCCAGCCCCATCAAATCAAACGCATGCTTGAGATCATGCAATTTATTTACTACCAAATCTCTAGTATTTTTGCTATCAAAATGTAATAAGTGTAAATTGTTCTTCAATAAATCTACATGACCCAGCTTAGCATCAATATCTTGATGGTCAAAATAAGGTTTAAAGGCATGATCTGGCGTGCTGTAATGTTCTTTCATTTTCTCGTTAAAAATTTCTAATTTATCCTCTTCAATTTCATTGGCTTCAACTAAAGCAGCCATTAATAAAGCAGATGATGGACATAATTGAAATAACTCTCTCATGATAAACCCTACTAATCTGGTTGATAACATGGGTGTACTGGATTCAATTTCTTCCTTTTTAATACCAAGATTATGTAAAGTACGTAAAACGTAAATATTATGATGCCGCTCTTCATTAGCATATTTAATTAACAGCGTTTTAAGTTCACCTTTTGCATAGTTTACAGCCACGTCAATGGCAGCAGGAAAGTCAGAAATATAATGATACATTTCAATCAGCCACCCAATTAATGCTTCTTTAGGTAATCTTCCTTCCATCAATTTATTGCCAATAAAATTAATCTTTAGCTCTTCAGACCAAATAGTACAGAGATTCATAAATTTTTTATTAACCACCTCAACACTATCATCAGGCTCTATTGGAGGATAGGTAATACCAATTTCAGACAAGGATTCAATGATGTTTTCAATTTTTTTAACTTCTATTCCACTTTTTTCCGAGATATCAGCAATACTATTATGACCAGTACAATAAGACCTAATTTTAAGAAAAACATTAACGTCATTCACATCAACCTCAAAGGCCTCATCACTAGTGATTAAATAAGCTTTTTCATTATCCTGACTAAATCGCCAAATATTTTCACGAAATTTTGGGTAGGTTTGGGAATCGATGGTTTTCACTGCATATCTCCTTTTTTCATCTAAATTAAATACCAGAAAAAAGGCCTGGTATGACCCAGGCCTTAAAAATTAACCGCAAATACTGACTGTCACAGCAGCTACGATTTTTTCTTTTTTAATTTTCACGATTTTCATTACTGTTCTCCTAAATATTTATGTTTTAAACATGGGCACAAGCCCCCTTTATTCAACCACATATCAGAAAAAAAATTATACCGACATATAGTTAGAATTATTTTCTCAGTAAAGCATATAGCTCTATTATATTTTGCTATATGCTTACTGCTGACCACTCGAAAGCTTTACCAAAATATTTACCTTTCTCTTTGTGTGTACCTAAAAATAGGTTTTTAATATGCCTTTAACTCTTTATAATCCTTAAATGTTATGCTGAAGACCCATAAAAGCATAATTTTGGTATAATATAGGCATAGTAAATAATGTCAAGACATTTTTATGCTTTTTTTATGCTTTTAAACTTTATTTTAGGTAGGTACATACGGTGCCAGTGAGTACACTCAAGAATAAACTAAAAATTTGTGATGTTTTACAAGAACTTATACGCGAGAAAGATCTCACCGTATCAGAACTTGCGAGGCAAATTAACATTCCCCAACCCACCCTACAACGAATTGTAAGTGGCAACCGCTCTCGCCCTCATCAAAAAACGTTAGAATCATTAGCGGCATTCTTTAATATATCTATTGGCCAATTACGTGGCTTAGAACCAATCACCTGGTTAAAAGACAATTTGCTTATCCGCCACCTCCCCATAATAGACCCCATACAAGCACTCAAATGGCCAAATATAAGCGAAAAAGATTTTAAGCATATTGTGATTGATAAAAAAGTTAGCGATCAGTCCTACGCTATGCAAATGCCAGATGCTTCCATGGAACCCTTAATTCCTAAAAATTCGATTTTAATAATTGACCCCGAAAAACAACCTAATTACAGAAGTTTTGTCGTCGTCAAGATTAAAAATTATAAGGAGATACTGATCCGACAATTGATAAAAGACGCAAATAATTTATATGTTAGGCCTTTAAGTCATGACTTCGAGCAATTTAATATGACTGTACTGACCAATGAAGATTCCATATTAGGAGTCATTGTTGAAGTTAGATTAAATTGTGATTGATCGTTTAATAAAAACATAGCAGTCATGCGAAAACGATAAAATGGAATATACCCAAAGCTACACGGTTAGGAGATATGTAATATGTTTAAAAAAATTTCTTCATTAATTGAATACATCGGATGGTTATATAAGACACAAAATGAATTACAGAAATACAATCAAGGAAGTATTTTTCGGATTTCTAAAATTAGAAAAAATAAAAATAATGAAGTTGTTTTGCATATAAAAGTCATTAATAAGCTAGATGTTTTTTTGCGCAAACCATCTGAAATTGTTGCAAATGACTATTTGCTAGAAGGATTTTCTAAAAAAGACATTCGAATGATCACCTATCTTGCCACACAAGAACTTCATAAACCAACTCACAAGATAACATCTCATCATCACGATGATGAACTAGATAAAATCGCATTTACTTTGACAAAAAAAGATGGCAAAACCTATAATATGACCGCAGACCAAGTCTCTCAGGATAAAGAGTTAATTAATAAACTTAGCCAACAAGATGCGCATAGAATTGGTTACCAACTAGCAATTGAACAAATGATTCTAGAAAACAATTTAATGAAAAAATTATAGGCAAAAAATTAGGGATGAATACGACAATGAGCTTTCAAAAGAAAGATTTAAAAAATTTATCGCACCAATATCGATATTTTAACTTTTTATCCATGTTATTTATTACTATCATGTTAGGAACCTATGTACTTGCTTATAAGATGGTAGCTATCGGAAAATTTATTGAATCAGGCGGAATCTTTATTTTCCCAATTAACTACGCTATTATTGACATCATCTCTGAAGTATATGGATACCATCAAGCAAAAAAACTAATTAAGCAAGCCTTTATATGTTGCTTATTTTTCGCAACCATCGTTCCTTTAATTGCGCTATTACCAGCACCAGAAAATTGGCCTCACCAGAGTGGTTATGATTATATTTTTAAGAATGTGTTTAGATTTTTCTTTGCTAATACAATCGGAATAATTATTGGTATAACTATCAATGGAAACCTAATTTCAAAATGGAAAATAATTTTAAAAGGAAAGTATTTTTGGTTAAGAAGCATAGGATCTTCAGCCATCGGCGAATTAATCACTTCAATTATTGCTGATATACTTGCCTTTATGGGGACCGCTAAATTTTTAGGCGTTTTAAAATTAATGCTAGCTATTTACTCTATAAAATTATTGTACGCTATATTATTAGCATTGCCTAATTCATTAATTGTTATACATCTTAAACTAAAAGAAAAAATTGACCTACTTGACGATAATACAACTTTCAACCCTTTTAACATAAATCAAAACAAGAAAAGAGAACAGCATGTCTACATCTCGTCGGTTAATTAAATTAAGTGAATTAGAACAGCAAGCCAAATCTTTATTAGACCCAAAAGCTTATGACTTTATTGCTGGTGGAGCTGGTGAAGATGAATGGGCGGTAAAAAACAATAAAAAAGCATTTCTTCGTTATCATCTCATACCAAGAGTATTGCAAGATATTCATGAAGTAAGCACTTCCACCAATCTTTTTGGTAAACAAATAGCAGCTCCGATTATTCTTGGCCCCTGTGCTTTTCATAAGCTAGCTTCTCCTAAAGGAGAACTTGCGACTGCGCAAGCAGCTGCAGAAGCTAAAACTATTATGACACTTAGCACTATGTCGAGTTATTCTATTGAAGAAGTCGCTAAGGTTTCCAAATCGCCTAAATGGTTTCAGCTGTATATTTTTAAAAACCGCGCGATTACAGAAAAACTAGTTAAACGAGCAGAAGAAGCGGGATATTGCGCATTAGTAGTAACAGTTGATGTACCTGTCATGGGAATGAGAATGCGAGATATAAACAATAAATTTTCTTTGCCTCCCGACATTGATGCTGCAAATTTTAGAGAAATAGGATTATCTGCATTGTCCGCAAAAACACATGGCTCTAAGATCAAAGAGCATACTGATCAACAGTTTGATTCAAGCTTAAACTGGCATACAATTGATTGGCTACACTCCATCACCAATCTTCCCATCATTCTAAAAGGTATATTAAATGCAGATGATGCTTTAGAAGCACTCAAACATAACATATCAGGGATTGTTATTTCTAATCATGGCGGCAGACAACTTGAAAATGCTGCTGCACCTATTGATGTATTACCTATTATTGCTCAAGTTATCCAAAACCGCATCCCTCTTCTTATAGATGGTGGCTTTAATCGAGGTAAAGATATTTTTAAAGCGATTGCTTTGGGAGCAGATGCAGTAATGGTAGCTCGTTATTTTATGTGGGCACTTGCAATAGGTGGTGAAGAAAAAGTTATCTCCATGTTTAAAAAATTACATGAAGAACTAATCCATACTATGCTTTTAGCGGGTTGTGCTTCTTTAGAAATAATAAAAAAAAGAGGGCTTTCATTACTTACTGGGCCAGGTATAATCGATTTAAAATTAACAGCACTAGAAAACAAACTGAATCAGTTGAGTGAACCTTCTAATTTCTCACCGCACGTTAGAAACTCTTTATGGCTAAGAAGCAAATTGTGAATAATCCTTGTAAATACATTTTAATTGATGGCGATGACACTTTATGGGAAGAAAATATTCTTTTTCGCAAAGTTGTTTCATCAACCGCAGAATTACTCTCTTCTATTATTCAATTACCAACAAAGGAAATTCTATCAATATTGATAAAAGAATTAGAATCTGACAACTCCCCTCTCATAGCATCCAACGCATGCGGTGTAGACGTGTTTATAGATACTTTATTATCAATAGCTAATAAGATATCCACTAACTCACCAACAATAAAAGTTAAAAATGAACTTGAAAAACAGCGACTCTTTTTAAAAACCTACCCCATTCAATTAAAGAAAGGAGTAAAAGATACCTTGCCTCGCTTAGCGGATAAATATGAATGTATTTTTTACTCACAAGGCAGCTATGAGGCACAATCAACTAAATTAAGAAATTCAGGGCTTGAGAAATTTTTTCGAGATGTTTTTATTACTCCCCATAAAAATAAATACAACCTTCTTAATTATTTAACTACGAAGGAGATTATTCCGAATAAGGCGATGGTGGTAGGTAATAGCCCTCGCAGTGACATTAATCCAGCTTGTGAGTTGGGGATAAAAGCAATTTATTTGGAAAATCATGTCACCTGGCGCCG
>SCTP01000202.1 GCA_004322325.1 Gammaproteobacteria bacterium
TAAAAGATGGAGAACGGCTTTTAGGAACAGGCGGTGCTATAAAAAATGCATTAAAAGAGATAAATTCGAATTATTTTTTAATTGTATACGGTGACTCATATTTGCCTTGTGATTATGCTGCTGTACAAAAGTTTTTTATTAGTACAGGGAAATTAGGATTGATGACAGTATTTCATAATGAAGATAAGTGGGATTCAAGTAATATTGAATTTTTAAACCAAGAAATTGTGGCTTATGATAAAAAAATTAAAACGTCACAAATGAGATATATCGACTATGGATTAGGAATATTGGCAAAAGAAAGTTTCGCGTTTATGCAAGATCAAGATGCCTTTGACCTTGCTTTTTTGTATCAATTATTACTCAAAAAAAAACAATTGGCAGCATACGAAGTTAAAGAGCGATTTTATGAAGCTGGATCGTTGACAGGGATAAAAGAGCTGGAGTACTATCTCTCTCTCAAATCGGCTCATAGGGATCATTTTTAAGGGGATAAAATGGAGTTTATAAAGCAATTTCTTAATGAAGCAACGCAATTAATTCAACAACTTAACCATCATCAAATTGAAAAGGCTGTTTCTCATCTCGCCGAAACACGCGCTAATGAAGGCAGATTATTTGTGTTGGGTGTGGGTGGAAGCGCAGCTAATGCATCCCATGCAGTCAACGATTTTCGTAAAATTGTAGGAATTGAAGCCTACGCGCCTACTGATAATGTATCAGAATTAACTGCCAGAACTAACGATGATGGATGGCCGACTATTTTCTCCAAATGGCTGCAAGTCAGCCGTTTAAAAGCTAAGGATTTATTATTTATTCTTTCAGTGGGTGGCGGTAATTTGGAAAAAAATGTAAGCCCAAATTTGGTGGAAGCATTGCAATATGCCAAACAGGTAGGCTCAAAAATTATCGGCATTGTTGGACGCGATGGGGGGTATACTGCGCAAGTGGCAGATAGTTGTATTATTATTCCGACTGTCAATCCAACTAATACCACTCCTCATACAGAAGCTTTTCAAGCAGTGATTTGGCATCTTCTGGTATCTCATCCGAAATTGAAAATGGCAGAAACAAAATGGGAATCCGTTAGGTAGGTTTTTGTATGAATCATCAACGTGCTGTTTTTCTAGACCGAGATGGTGTGATTAATCGCGCTATTATTAAAAGTGGCAAACCTTATCCGCCAGCTACATTGGATGAAGTGGAAATAATAGAAGACGTGCCTGCTGCTTTAGCGATTTTAAAAGATTTAGGTTTTTTGCTGATTGGAGCTACGAATCAACCCGATGTGGCAAGAGGCACAACTACAAAGGAATTTGTTGAAACTGTCAATGCAATTTTAGTAAAAGAATTACCTTTGCTTGATATTAAGGTATGCTATCACGATGATACAGGTGGATGTTATTGCCGTAAACCTTTACCAGGGCTTTTATTACAAGCTGCTAAAGAGCATAATATCGATCTAACAAAAAGTATTATGATAGGAGATCGCTGGAAAGACATTGACGCAGGCAAAAATGCAGGCTGTCAAACAATTTGGATAAATCGAGTGTATTCGGAAAAAAGCCCTACACCCGATTTTACAACTACTTCATTATTAGAAGCTGCTAATTGGATTAAGGAGAGACAATGATGTCAATAGATTTGAATGTTAAAATTTTTGCTGATGGAGCAGATAAAAAAGGAATGCTGGAGTTTTACAAAAACCCTTTAATCAAAGGATTTACGACAAATCCTACTTTAATGCGCAAAGAGGGTATTGACGATTATCGAGCATTTGCGCTGGATATTCTCAGTACTATCCAAGATGCTCCCATTTCTTTTGAAGTGTTTTCTGATGATTTTAATGAAATGCTCAGTCAAGCTCTATTAATTGCAAATTGGGGTGAAAATGTTTATGTCAAAATTCCTGTTACTAATACACTGGGAGAGCCTTCGTACGATTTAATTCGCCAGCTTGCTTCGATGGGCGTTAAACAAAATGTGACGGCTTTGATGACACTTTCTCAAGTGGAAGAAGTAACTAAGGCGCTGGCTCATGGCCCTTCAGCTTTTATCTCTGTTTTTGCAGGTCGAATTGCTGATACAGGACGAGATCCCATGCCTTTAATGCGGGAAGCATTAGATATTATGCGTTTGCATAGGCATCTTGAACTCATTTGGGCAAGTCCTCGAGAATTGCTTAACATTTTTCAGGCAAATGAAATTGGGTGTCATATTATTACTGTCACTAATGATGTATTAAAAAAATTAGCATTAGTTGGAAAAGATTTGGCTGAATATTCGCTTGAAACAGTCAAAATGTTTCGTGAGGATGCTGTTAAAGCGGGGTTTAACTTAGAGATAACGGAAGTTAAAAAAATGGCAATAGGTTAGAGTTAAAATTATATATTGTTTTGGTTATTATCCTAGTATAAAATCATCACCAGGTTTATATTTTTAAAATAAAATACAAGGAGGTCCCGTGCGGTTGATTTCATTTTTAGCAACTCCAGTTGCTTTTTTTCTTCCTTCTCGCTCTTCACATATTACTATCGGAAAATTGGCATTGCTTGGAATGCTTTTCACCACTTTCTTTCTCTTTACCTCAGCATATAATTTCCCAGGTGGGGCGAGTCATTATCCTAATTGGGCAGAGGCAATCGTTCATGGCACAATACTTCCTCCTAGCCTTGCACAGCGTGAAGTTGGATTTCCACTGCTGTATATACTGGGAGGATTCACATTTACTCATTCATTTATCGGAATCACTTTAATTCTAGCTACATTTGCTATATTAATGAGTATATTAGTGTATTTATCCCTAGAGTGGTTTTCGCCCGCCATTGCTTTCTACACAGCTTTAGCTTGTATTATTTCACTTGCTCCGTTCACGTATATGAAGTTTTTTTATCCTGACGAAGCTTATATGTTTTTTAACCTTTTATCAGTGACACTCTTAATTAGATTTATTCAAAGTAAAGGAAAATTTAGGTTATTATATTTTTTTACGTTAGCAGCATTAGCAGCCTCTTTTACCCGTACGGCTGGAAATCTTATGTACCCTCTACTGCTTTCAATTGCCTATATAATGGTGCGAGGCTCTTTACGCCATTATTTGATTTGTATTTTGATATTTGCACTTGGCACAGGAATATATCAATGGCATCGTTATGAAATATTTGATATGCGCCATCAACCGAGTATTCCAAGTGGTAAGGGAATGCAAATTTTATATAGCACTTATCTCTTTCTTGGCGATTTTGGTGTCAAACTATCTCCTGATTTTGGACCGAACACGAAACGCTTATTCGATAAAATACGGGAGGGATTGGGGACGAACGTACGTAAC
>SCTP01000203.1 GCA_004322325.1 Gammaproteobacteria bacterium
GGAATATTGGATTCCAATTGCGAGATAATAAATTGATCAGTTAATCCCAGATCTTCTGTCACCAAGTTACGGATAGACGCTAATGGCATGCTGTTATCTCATCGATTTTCATTGCAACTGTGAATCGTAGTAAGCCATAAGAGTGCTGTCAAGGTATAAATATCATGATAAATTAAGGGCTTTACTAGATTGACGAGGAAGAGCTATGCCGTCTTTTGATATTGTATCAACGATCGATACGCACGAAATTAACAATGCCGTGGACCAGGCTAACCGTGAGGTCTCCACTCGGTTCGATTTTAAAGGGACGAATGCGCGCGTGGAGCTGGTGAAAGACAAAATTACCTTGATTGCCCCGACGGATTTCCAATTAAAGCAGGTGGATGAAATTTTTCGGAATAAGCTGGCGAAGAGGCAGGTGGATATTCGTTCGATGAATTATAAAGAAATTAATACAGCGTTGAATGAAGCAAAGCAGCTGGTAGAAGTGAAGCAGGGGATTGATTCGGATAATGCGAAAAAGATTACCAAGTTGATTAAGGAATCGGGGTTGAAAGTGCAGGCGGCTATTCAGGGTGATCAAATCCGGGTGACGGGGAAAAAGCGTGATGATTTGCAGGAAGTGATTGCGATGTTAAAAGGGGCGGGGGCGAAGGTAGAAATTCCGTTGCAGTTTGTGAATTTTAGGGATTAAAAAACCTGTCATTGCGAGCCCTGCGCTTTTTGCAGGGCGTGGCAATCTCCAGCCTTATTCTGTACTAAAATCTTTCTGTAATACTTCTAACTGCGCTTCTAATTTCGCCAAAGTAGCTTTTATTTCCACCTGTTTTGCCCGCTCTTTCGCTACCACTTCCGCAGGTGCCTTATCCGCAAATTGTGGATTCTCTAGCTTCTTTTCAATAAAGCTAAGATCTTTCTGCGCCTTAGCAATCTCACGATTTAACCGTGCGATTTCTTCTTCTTTATTGATAAACCCAGCCATCGGAATAAAGATTTCCAGCTCGCCCACAAACGCTGTTGCAGATGGTGGTGGAGTATCTTCCGCAGTTAGCCATTGAATCGATTCCAACTTCGCTAACGTGCTTAATAAATGCGAATGCTGTTCCGTATTCTGCTGATCCTTCTGGGTGCCTTTTCGAAAGAGCACAGCTAAAGTCTTACCCGGCGCAATATTCATTTCACTGCGAATCGTGCGAATAGCAATGATCACATTCTTCACCCATTCCAATTCACTAACAGCTACTTCATCAATTTTCATCGCCTCCACTTGCGGATAAGCCTCAAGCATAATGCTTTTCCCTGTTTTTCCTGCCAATGGTGCAATGCGCTGCCAAATTTCTTCGGTGATGAAAGGCATAATAGGGTGTAATAATCGTAATAACGTTTCTAGTACATGAATTAACGTATGCCGTGTACCAGATGACATGGCAGCTTTAGATAATTCTAAATACCAATCGCAAAATTCATTCCATGTGAAATCATATAATGCTTGCGCAAATAAATCGTAACGATAATTTGCTAGAGCTTGATGTGCTTCAGCAATCGTATTTTGTAAACGCGAGAGAATCCAACGATCAGGTAAGGATAACAATTGATTTTCAGTAGCGATCGCTTGGCCTTCCGTATTCATCAACACATATCGCGACGCATTCCATAATTTATTACAAAAATTGCGATAACCCGCAAGCCGATTAATATCAAATCGAATTTCACGCGTATAAGAGGCAACGGAGCAGAAAGTAAAACGCAAGGCATCCGTACCATAACTGGGAATGCCTTCAGGAAATTCTTTCTTCGTGGTCTTTTCAATTTTTTCTGCCATCTTCGGCTGCATTAAACCATACGTGCGTTTTTGTACGAGCGCATCCACTGTAATGCCATCGATTAAGTCAATGGGATCTAACACATTCCCTTTTGACTTCGACATCTTATGACCTTCCGCATCTCGAATAAGACCGGTGATATAAATTTCACGGAAAGGAACTTGACCCGTAAATTTGAGGCTCATCATGATCATTCTGGCGACCCAGAAAAAGATAATGTCAAAGCCGGTGATTAAGACGCTGGTGGGGAAAAAGGTCTTTAATGCTTCTGTTTGTTGCGGCCAACCTAAGGAAGAGAATGGCCATAGAGCAGAGGAAAACCATGTGTCGAGTACATCTTCATCTTGGGTTAACGATACATCCGCTGCTAAATGATAACGCTGACGCACCTCTTGCTCATCGTGTCCAACGTAACTTTTTCCTTCTGCATCATACCAAACAGGAATACGATGCCCCCACCAGAGTTGTCGGCTAATACACCAATCTTCAATATTATTCATCCATTGAAAATATGTTTTATCCCAATTTTCCGGAATAAATTTAATCTCACCTTTTTCTACCGCACGAATAGCAGGCTCTGCGAGTGGTTTCATGCGTAAGAACCATTGTTTTGTTAAATAGGGTTCAATCACCACACCCGATTTTTCACCGCGCGGCACTTTTAATTTGTGCCTATCAATTTTCTCAATTAATTCCGCTGCTGTTAAATCATGAACTATTTTTTCTCGCGCATGAAAGCGTTCCATGCCTTGATAAGCAGGCGGCACGTTTTCATTGAGGTGCGCGGTCGGCGTAAAAATATTAATCGGTGTAAAGCCATGACGGGCGCCGACAGCATAATCGTTAAAATCATGGGCAGGCGTGATCTTGACACAGCCTGTGCCGAATAAGGGATCGACATAATTATCAGCAATGATCGGAATCGTTCGATCTGTTAAAGGTAATTTGACGTGTTTGCCAATCAGCGATTGATAACGCTCATCATCCGGATGAACAGCGACAGCAACGTCACCCAGTAATGTTTCAGGGCGGGTAGTGGCAACAATAATGTATTGATCAGCATCGACTAATGGATAACGAATATGCCACAGTTTGCCATCTTCTTCTTCTTCGTTAATCACTTCTAAATCCGAAATAGCTGTCAACAGCATCGGGTCCCAATTCACGAGACGCTCGCCGCGATAAATTAAGCCTTCTTCATGGAGACGAATAAAAACTTCTCGCACAGCACAGGAGAGTTCATCATCTAACGTGAAGCGCTCGCGTTCCCAATCAAGTGATGCACCTAAACGGCGTAATTGACGTGAAATATTACCACCCGATTCTTGCTTCCATTCCCAGATTTTTTCTACAAACGCTTCGCGACCAACATCATGGCGCGTTTTGCCTTGGAGATTTAAGCGTCGTTCCACCACCATTTGTGTCGCAATCCCAGCATGATCGGTGCCAGGCTGCCATAATGTATTATCCCCGCACATGCGATGGTAGCGGATTAACACATCCATCAACGTAAAACCAAAGCCATGACCCATGTGCAAGCTGCCCGTGACATTCGGCGGCGGCAGCATGATGCAATAAGGCTGACCGTTGCCGCTGGGAGCAAAATAGCCTTGGGATTCCCAGGTCTGATACCAATGTTGTTCTATCGCTTGTGGGTTATACACTTTATCAATGGATGTCATAATTCGTTTGCTTTTATTTTGTAGTTAGTCATTTCACAGCCTTGGTCACGATAATAACGATATCGTTCGCGGGCTAATTGTTGCACAGACGGATCAGAAAAAACAATTTCTATGATGCGCGGAAATTGTTGATAGAAAGTAGGGACGCCGCGTGTCAGGTTGAATAAGGTGGTTTGTGAAGGCGGCGTTTCAGTAAACCCGATCTGGATGGGCGCAGGAAAAACTTCCCCCGGCTGGTAAAGATGATGGGGTAAAAAACTATCGTCGCGATACGTCCATAAAAAATGGTCGATGCGATCTGCTTCTTCTTTGTTGGTCGTATGAATATAGATAGATTGCTGATCCGCGTAAGCTTTTTCCAATAAACGGCAGGCAAAAAGGAGTGATTTTTGCCCGCTGTTGGTATCGAGAATGTAAAAATCGACGTTAATTTTAGACGGCATTAGCTTGTCCGATTAATTAAATATTGCATTAACATCGGCACCGGCCGTCCTGTCGCCATCCGCTCCTGTGTACCGGACATCATGGCAGCCGTGCCGGCGACATCTAAATGCGCCCAATGGAATTTCTTCGCAAAGCGCGACAAGAAACAAGCGGCGGTAATCGTTCCCGCTGGGCGGCCGCCGATATTTGCCATGTCTGCAAAAGGACTCTTAATTTGCTCTTGATATTCCTCCCATAATGGCATGGGCCAAGCACGATCGTTGCTTTCTTCACCCGCTTCCAGCAAGGCTTTTTCTAGCGGCGCATTATTCGATAAGATGGCCGTGGCGTGAAATCCTAAGGCAATCACGACGGCGCCTGTCAGTGTGGCAATATCAATCACCGCTTCTGGCTGGTACCGTTCGCAATACGTTAAGGCATCAGCCAAAATCAGCCGGCCTTCGGCATCGGTACTAATGACTTCAATCGTTTGACCGGACATGCTGGTCAAAATATCTTCAGGTTTGTAAGCCGTGCCGCCTGGCATGTTTTCAACCGCTGGAATAATACCGACGATATGGATAGGTAACTTCAGTTCAGCGAGCGCTTTCATCGTGCCTAGGACAGAAGCCGCGCCACACATATCATATTTCATCCCTACCATCGCATCGGCTGGCTTTAGCGAATTTCCACCGCTATCGAAAGTGACTCCTTTGCCTACCAGGGCGATCGGCGCTTGTTTCTTAGTCGTGCCTTTGTATTCCAGGCAAATCAACTTTGCTTCTTCTGCACTACCTTGGGATACGCCTAACAAAGCACCCATTTTTAATTTTTTCATCTCTTTTTCGCCTAAGACTTCGACAGAAAGAGCAGCGTAATCTTTTGCTAACGCAATGGCTTGTTCCGCCAGAAAAGTGGGGGTGCAGATGTTACTTGGCGTATTGGCGAGGTTCTTCATCAGCGTCATCCCAGCAGCCACGGCTTGGCCTTGCTTCAGGGCTTCCACGCACGCCTTTTCTTGCTTAGCCTCTGAAATTGCGATGGCTAATTCTTTCAACACTGGTGCTGGCTCTTTTTCACTCTTAAATAAATCAAAACGATAAAGCCCATCTGACACGGCTTCGGCAATTTGCTTTACCTTCCACGCGAGCGATTTTTCCCCCATCACCTCGACTTCCGTTAAATAAGTCGTGGCATGAGTGACTTTGGAGAGTGCTTTCACCGCATTCACCGTCAGTTTACGAAAACCAGCCGGGGAAAGCTTACCTTTTTTCCCACAGCCTACCAGTAAGACATGCTCATAACGCGTTCCTTCGAGGTGATAAAGCGGGAGTATTTGCCCCATTTTGCCCTCAAAAGCACCTTGTTTGATCAGTTTGGTGAGGAATCCATGGCTGGTCTGGTCGATTGCTTTCGCAGTGGGGGTGAGTTCACCGCCTTCGATAATCCCGACGATCAGGCTGGTTTTTGGTAGTTTTTCGCGTTGCGTCAGTTGGATACTTAGCTTCATAAAGGCTCCCAGTAATTAATCTTTTCAAGTTTAGTCAAAAAAAAAGATTTGTCACCCGATACTTCGCGTTATAATTCGCAGGGCATTATAAATTAGAAAGGTTGGATGAGTGATTATTTCCCGCTACCTGACGCGAGAGGTTATCCAGACACTGTTTGCGATCACCATCGTGCTACTACTGGCTTTCTTAAGCCAACAGCTTGTGCGTTATCTGAACTATGTCGCCATTGGTAAAATAGCGACCAATCTTTTATTAGAACTCGTCAGCTTCGAAATCCCCTATCTGTTGGCGCTATTGCTGCCGTTAGCCCTCTATCTCGGGGTCTTACTGGCGTATGGTCGATTATATGCCGATAATGAAATGCTGATTTTACAAATGTCCGGCTTTGGCAATAAAAAACTCATGCGACTCACCACTTTCATTGCCTTTGTGGTCGCGTTGATCGTGTTATTTTTGATGCTGTGGGTCAACCCGCTGATTTCTGCCAAGCGAGAACAGCTCATGGAAAGCGATGAAGCCACGCTGCATTTGATTCAAACCTTAATCCCCGGCCGTTTCCAAGCTAGTCCCGATGGGCGCCATGTGATGTATGTCGAAAAAATTTCGCGGGATCATCAGCAGGCGGAAAATGTATTTTTAGCGCAAGAAAAGAAAAATCCGGATGACCTTGAGCGGAGTGCGTGGATGATTGTGTATGCTGATTTGGGTTATCAAGTCAAAGATACGGATTCAAACGATCAATTATTTGTGACGGCCAATGGTTATCGCTATGAAGGTATTCCGGGACAAAATGATTTTAAGATTATTAAATTTGGCAAGTATAAAGTTCGTATTCCTCAAAATGAAACGCAATTGACCCATGAGAAATCAGAAACCTTACCCACGCGACAACTTTTACAACAGTACACCAATCCAAGACATGCAGCCGAATTGCAATGGCGTATTTCCATCGCTGTTTCTGCTTTCTTGCTCGCTTTATTAGCTGTCCCCATGAGCACTGTCCGCCCGCGGCAAGGACGTTACTTAATGTTGCTGCCTGCTGTGCTCATTTACATTGTGTATATCAACTTATTATTTATCGCCCGTCATTGGGTGGAACAAGGTAAAGTGCCGATTTCGATCGGCATGTGGTGGGTGCATGGGGTGATATTACTCTTTGTCCTTATCGTGATGGCGATCAGCAGCAGACGGTGGACGCATCGATTATGATAAAAATTCTTGAACGTTATATTGCCAAAACGATTACTATTGCCACCGCTTTAGTAACGCTCATTATCACCAGTGTTTTATTTTTAATGATCTTGTTAGGGGAAGTGAAAAATATGGGGGTGGGTGATTATGGCATGATCCAAGCCCTTTTTTATGTTTTTTTACGTCTGCCGAATGAGCTTTATCATTTTTCTCCCTTGTTATTATTACTCGGCAGTATTGTTGGTTTAAGCGCGTTATCTTCCTATCGCGAATTAGCCGTCATGCGCACCTCTGGTTTTTCCATTCGCCAAATCATGCGCAGTGTGTTAACGACAGCGTTTTTATTGGTATTGGCGATCAGTATCACCGCAGAATGGATGGCTCCGCATTTGAGTTATAAAGCAGAAATGCAAAAAGAAAATGCGAAAAATGCCGGTGAAGCTGTCGTGACAGCGTCAGGTATTTGGTTTCATATCGGCAATAATTTTATTCATGTTAAGCAAGTGGTAGATCGTCAATTACTCCAAAGCGTGACACGTTATCAATTTGACGATAAACATCATTTGCTCGTGGCTTACTATGCTAAGACATTAGCGTATCAAAATAATAAATGGATCATGAATGATGTGGTCAAAACGACTTTTTACAATGACCGCACGAAAAGCCAAGCCTTACCTCAAGCGCCTTGGGATTTAAAATTTAATGCCAATTTATTAAACGTCGGGTTAATTGAACCGAGTGATATGTCCTTACCTAAATTAGCGAGTTATGCCCGCTATCTTAATCAAAATGGATTACAAGCAAGTGAATATCAATATGAATTCTGGCAGCGGGTTTTTCAGCCGTTGGTCTCACTGGTCATGATTTTTCTTGCTATTCCATTTGTATTAGGTACCATGAGCACTTCCACGACTGGCTGGCGTTTAGTGATGGGTGTGGTGGTAGGTTTCATTTTCTTTATTTTGAATGCCTTTTTAGGCCAGCTTTGTATTGTTTATCAAGTTCCCGCTGTGGTAGCTGCATCGCTGCCTTTAATCGTATTTATGTTATTCGGTATATTTTTGTCAAAACAATTAATCAGGAGATAAAATAATGACAATCGATCCTCATCAAGAAAAATTAGGATTTCAAGCTGAAGTTAAGCAATTATTAGATATTGTGGTTCATTCACTTTATAGCAATAAAGAAATTTTCTTACGCGAATTAATTTCCAATGCGTCTGATGCGATTGATAAGCTGCGCTTTGAAGCCTTATCTGATCCAGCTTTATATGAGACAGATTCAGACTTAAAAATTCGGGTGAGTTTCGATAAAGAAGCGAATACTGTCACGATCAGTGATAATGGAATCGGCATGAGCCGTGATGAAGTGATCGCGAATTTAGGTACGATTGCAAAATCCGGTACGCGAGAATTTTTATCACAACTGACAGGTGATCAGAAAAAAGATGCACATCTCATTGGCCAGTTTGGGGTGGGTTTTTATTCTGTCTTTATGGTGGCAGATAAAGTAACAGTGGTGACACGCCGTGCTGGTTTAGGAAGTGTGCATGGAGTGCAGTGGGAATCAACAGGTAATGGTGAATATACG
>SCTP01000204.1 GCA_004322325.1 Gammaproteobacteria bacterium
TCAAGGGACCCTATTACTCGTGAGTCATGATCGTGCTTTTTTGGATAATGTAATTACAAGCACATTGGTTTTTGAAGGTCAGGGTAAAATTCAAGAATATGTGGGTAGTTATCAAGATTGCTTACGACAACTGAAACCTAAACTCAAGATTCAAAAAACGATAACAATGGATGCGCCGAAAAAAAGTAATAAGCCTCTGAAATTAAGTTATAAAGAACAAAGAGAATTAGAAGAACTGCCCAAGCGCATTGAATCCATGGAAGCAGAGCAAGCAGAGTTACAGCAAATCACCTCCAGTACACAATTTTATCAACAGCCGCAAGAAGTGGTGACGCAAACATTAGCTAAATTGACCCAACTAACCGCTGACATCGAGTTAGCTTACCGACGGTGGGAAGCGTTGGAAAAACGTTAATATGCTATACTAGCCTTATCACGCATGGAGGCTACTAGATGAAATACCGCCGTTTCTCCCCGCATTTCGTCATCAAAGATGGGATTCATGGTCTCGGCGTCTTCACCACCGCCGATATCAAAAAAGGTAAGGTATTGTTTAAATTAAAAGGTACCATCCTTGATCACCCCACTCGAACGTCCGTCCAAGTTGGTAAATATCAACATATTGAAGACATCATCGGTGCACACGTGAATCATTGCTGCCAACCGAATACGAAAGTATACAAAAGATCACACGTTTTTAAGAGTAGTCGAAATATTAAAAAAGGGGAAGAACTGACATTTGATTATAGCAAAAACGAAGCGAGCTTAGCGGCGCCTTTTCGATGTGAATGCTGCGGGAAAAAAGTAACAGGGCAAAAGAAATAATAGCTTATGCCC
Source organism: Gammaproteobacteria bacterium (assembly GCA_004322325.1). Classification (GTDB taxonomy): domain Bacteria; phylum Pseudomonadota; class Gammaproteobacteria; order DSM-16500; family DSM-16500; genus Aquicella. The sequence continues at coordinate 838 of SCTP01000204.1, forward strand.
TGTTTTTATCTCGCTTCTTTATGGCTGCTTTTTAGCATCCAGCAATTCTAATTTAAAAATCAATGTTTCATTAGGCCCAATTGCAGGCGGTGCACCTTGTTCGCCATAAGCAAGCGTCGGCGGAATATAAAGTTCCCACGTTGAACCTACTTTCATTAGCTTAAGCGCCTCGACCCAGCCTGGAATCAGCCCCGAGACGGGAAAAGTCGCTGGTTGGCCACGCTTGTAAGAACTGTCAAATTCTGTCCCATTGATTAATTTGCCAGCATAATTAACCGTCACAATATCATTTTCTGTCGGTTGCCCACCGGTGCCTTCTTTAATCACCTTGTATTGCAACCCATCAGCCAATGTCACCACACCGGGTTTATTTTTATTAGCTGCTAAAAAAGCTTCTCCTGTTTGTAAATTTTGATTGGCGACTGAGGTGACTGAAGATGTTTCTTCCATTTGTGTTCGATTCTCCGTTGTTTCAGCATACACATGCGTACATAATAAACCTAATCCTAACATAGCTATTGCTAATCGTTTCATGACTTTTTCCTTTTCGTGATTTATCCAAAAATAATACCCACCACTAAAAATCTCGGTTGATTGAGATACGAACTCACATTTTTCACTGGCGACATCGCATGCACCGCGGAAAGCGCCGCATTATCTAAAACACTGGCTGAACTTGATTTCACGAGTTGCACGTCGGTCAGATGTCCATCAGGATAAACTGTAAATCCGACCAGGACAACTCCTCTGAGGTTAAAATCCACTGCAACGCGAGGGTATGCCAAATGCGCAGACAGTGCTTTGCCTAATAACACAAGCAAAGGCTTATTAACATTTTTATCGCCGATTAAATGCACTGGGTTTTCATTGCGGGAAATCTTGACGACATTCGCCTGGTTCGATGCTTTCGACGCACTCGTATTGTTCGCCATTGGTTTTTCCATCCCCTCTTTCTCTGGGGGAGGCGTCTTCTTAGCAGCTTGCTGTTGTACGGCGGGGGGAGCGGCGGTTTTTTCGTGATAAACGTACGAATTGATATCTAAGGCTGGCTTTTTTTCATCTTCCATTGGATGCACTGGCAGCCAGATGAGTGAAAAACTAGACAATAACAATAGATGACAGAGCAAGGCTAGCCAAATGCCATGTCGTTGAATTGTCTGGGTTATTTTCCTCTGCATCGCTTGCCATTTTTCTCGAGAGACGAGGGGTCACTATAACATGTGTTAAAATAGTTAGCATAGATGAGGATGAAAGGCAGGGACTTATGGAAACGACACAGGAAATCATCGGCGTTGTAGCAGGGATACTATCAATTGGAGGATATGTCCCTTATATCATCAGCATCTTACGAGGGAAAACACGTCCGAATCGAGCGACGTGGTTTATTTGGACGATTGTAGGTGGCCTTCTCGCGTTTTCCT
>SCTP01000205.1 GCA_004322325.1 Gammaproteobacteria bacterium
TATTAACATCGGCACCTCAGGCGCCGAAATTGGCGGCGCCTTTGGTGGAGAAAAAGACACAGGCGGCGGCCGAGAAGCAGGATCGGATGCCTGGAAAGCCTACATGCGCCGGCAAACGAATACCATCAACTGGGGTCAATCGATGCCGTTGGCGCAAGGAATCAAGTTTGAAATTTAGCGTCAATTAAAATTAAATGATGGTGTTGGCTCTAACATTTCTTCTTCTATTTTTCTTTTCCCTAAGCTTGACTGGTGTAAGGGAGAAAATGTGCCACACCAGGTATCAAAGATCCGAGGAAACAATTTCTCTACAATATCCGAGTCAACAGGCTGAACGTCTCCTGGTATGATAGGTTCTTCTGTTTCTTCTGTTTGTGGTACTTTATTTAAGAAATTCACTGTCACTTTTTTTTCTGGCGAAAACCAAATTTGTATTTCTCTTTGCACCCAGCCATGCTCCTCTACCATCTTCCTCGTTTTCATTTTGTTTGTATCAAAAATATAAAACCAGTTATCTTGTTGCGGCGGAGTAACTGTTGGATCCACCCATACTCTAAATTGCTTTGATATGAGATTATAATTTTCAAACTGAGCCTTCATTTGACCTTCTGTCATCTCTCTTAAATCTTTAATACTTATCTTGTAATTCTCTTCTAAATAGTTAATAAGCTTATTTTCATGCACCTTGAGCTTCTGTGCTGCTTTGGTATTTGATTGCGTTCCTTTAATTTTATTATAAATATCCTCAATAGTAAGCATATGCAACTTTCCTATTTTTTTATTATTTATTTCTTCTATTATTTCTTTAAAATAAGTATTCATTAAATTTTTCTCTTATTAAAGGTTGATCACGGAAATTTTTCATCAATCGCTTAATCTCTTTACGCCAAGCAGAGCGCAAGCTCGATAACGAAGCATGCTCCACAGCGCCATCTAAATCAATCAAAACGGGATGCTGATCGTTATCAACTAAGATGTTGGTGATTTTTAAATCGCCATGCGTAATATCTAATTTACTAAGATTCTTTAACAGTGTCGTGATCTGTTTCACGAGATCTGTTATTTTTTCTTCTTGCGCTTGACGCTGTTGAAAATATTCATTTGCCTGCTCTCCAGCGACATATTCCGTGACGTAATAAGATTGGCCACGGAATCCAGCATAGCGCTTTTCAATAAAAGCCACTGGCTTCGCTGTATTCACACCAAATAAACATAATTTTTGCGCCAATCGCCAAGAATTAAAAGCACGTGTTGTCTGCAAACAACGGCGTAATCGATGCCATAGATTTTTAATATTATAGCGCTTAATCACCAATTCACGCTGATCTAATACCACTTTAATCACCGTTGCAGAACGACCTGCTTTTATTGTCACGGCTGTCGGATGATCAAAAACGGCTTCTGGCCAATCAAGAAATTCCATCAGTTCAGGATACGCATAGCGCCTATCATACATCCCAAACGTACTTAAATCGCGTATACGCTCGAAACGAGAAGAGGAGCGAAAAATTTTCTTTTCAAATTGGCGCCAACGTTCATCATTCCATTTTTTAATGAGAAGAAAAATTTCAACGATATCTTCTTTTTTTAATAACCAACCACGAACTTTAGCATAATACTGAAATAAAATTTTTTGATGCTCTTCAACTCCCACCCCCAGTTGCGATAGAAATAAAGCCAGATTTTCCATACTTTGTTTCTTCGATAAAATAGAGGGAAAAAGTTCGATTTGTGCTGCATCTAACGTATAAATTCTTTTTCGGGTGATGAGAAAATTCTTCAAATGCAAGTCATGCTGCATAACGCCTAACACATGCTGAGTCGCTAATTCTTTGATGATGGCTTGCATCAGCGGCAACAAACTTTCCGTGCTTTCTTTCTCTTGCCAAATTTCATCTAAACTTTTAGATTCAAAAATTCGTTCAAATAATAATACATAAACACGTTTATCTTCACTCCAGCCATTATAATAAAGCGCTGGTGTTGGAATTTTATTGTCACGCAACGCCTTAAGGCCTGCGAGTTCTTTTTCTACGTGCCGCTTGGCATGTTTGGGATCAAAAAATAATTTCGCCACCACCGATTTGTCTTGCCACACCCCAAACGCGACTAACCGCTTGCCAGGGATAATGCGTACAATGTTTTCAGCGAATAATCGCTGATCTTCCGCCAGACTCAGATGAAATGGCTGATCAAAGGTAAAATCAGCGTCATGC
>SCTP01000206.1 GCA_004322325.1 Gammaproteobacteria bacterium
TGTTCTTCCCAGAGCCAGAACCCAATATTGCGCAAACTGTATTAGATAAATTAATGCGACAGCGTTCCATTTCACCCTCTTTAACCACGTTACTCAAAAAAAATGAATCTTTATTTGATGAAGATACGCTATTTGCAAAACAGCTAAAGGAAAATCAAAATATTCTCGCCATTGGATTTTTGCCACGCTTTGCAACTTACAACACACTGCCCTCTCCGCTATTTATTTTAACACCAGAAGACAAACAAGAATTAGAAATCATTAGGGGGCAAGGTTATATCAGCAACATTCCTGTGCTACAACAAGCGGCAACAGGAGCAGGATTTATTAATATTTTTGCCGATAGCGATGGTATTATTCGGCGCGCACCGTTAGTGATGCAATATAACGGTAAGATTTATGCTTCTTTATCCCTGCAAGCTGCTTTGATGTTTTTAGGGGAGAAGATTAACCTTGTTACGCCTTTTTACGGTAAAACAAAAAAGTTAGAAAGCTTGCAAATTGGCAATGCCAATATTCCTACTGATGCAAAAGGACAAGTATTAATTCCCTTTGTCGGTAAAAGTTATACCTTCCCTTATTATTCTGCTATCAACATATTACAAGGCAAATTCCCCTCTCAAGCCTTATTAGGAAAAATAATTTTTATCGGGACCTCTGCCACCGGTGCGGGTGATTTGCAAGCAACTTCGATCGATAGTCCTTTTCCCGGCGTAGAAATTCAAGCCACCTTAGTCAATGGTATTTTACAGAATAATTTTTCGTACCATCCCCCTTGGATATTAGGCGCTAATCTCGTCATCACCATTGTACTTGGACTCATCTCCGCTTTTCTTTTTCCTCATCTTGGCCCAAGAACACTAGGCGCGATTGTTATTTTATCGCCCCCTACTTTAATCGTTATTGATGATTGGATATGGACACAAACCGGCCTCATTTTATCTATTCTTATGCCCTCATTATTGATACTGGCGATTGGTATTTTAAATATTATCTATGGTTATTTATTTGAAACGCGCCGTCGTGAACATTTACGCCAAATGTTTGGTCAATATGTACCGGAAAAACATATCGATGAAATGTTACGAACCACCAGTGATTATGGATTACGCGGAGAAGACCGAGACATGACCGTGTTATTTGCTGATATCCGTAATTTTACGTCTATTTCAGAAAACTTAAAAGCATCAGAATTAGTCGACATGCTCAATACATTTTTTAATCCCATGACAGAAATCATTTTTCATCATCATGGGACGATTGATAAATACGTTGGCGATCTCATTATGGCTTTTTGGGGTGCGCCATTATCCGACCCAGATCATGCTCAACACGCCTTGGAAGCAGCATTCGCCATGCAAGAAAAATTGATACAATTACAAAAAGTATTGAAAGAACATAAATGGCCAAATATTAAAATTGGTATTGGCATTAATAGCGGTATCATGAGCGTAGGCGACATGGGTTCTCGCTTTCGGCGTAATTACACTGTCTTAGGCGATGCAGTCAACTTGGCGTCGCGCGTTGAAGCGCTCACCAAATTTTACGGTGTGGATATTATTGCCACAGAAAATACCGTACAGAATCAAACAAAATTTATTTTTCGGCAATTAGACCGCGTCATGGTAAAAGGTAAAATGAAGAGTATCGCGATTTATGAATTAATCGGCATGAACTCAGAATTAACACCGGAATTAACGCAGGAACTTGCGTTATATCACCAGGGACTGCAACATTATTTCGCACAAGAATGGGCAGCGGCTGAAAAATGTATGCAAGAACTTAATCAAACTTATCCGAAGAAAAAAATTTACCATATTTATCTCGATCGCATTGCAACGTGTAAAGAACAGCACTTGCCACCTGATTGGGATGGCATCTATATTCATGCTACAAAATAATTATTTCCTTCATTATTGAATACAAAAATTAGAGACGTTCTCTGAACCGCCACTGTTCGTCTCTTTTGTATCGACCGTCACTGTATTTTGATTTGTTTCCGTAGGACTTGAAACAGTGGGTGCCGTTTGATTGATGGTGGTTGCCTCTGCACCGCCTTCGACACTCGGCTGCTCTGGGCCAGACGTCGTACTAGTGGGGGCTGACGTAGGCGGTGAGGGAGCGATTGTGGCGGGTACGACGTCCAGCTTCGTTTGGAGCTCTGCAGGTGGTTGGGTCACAGGAACAGGGGTAGCATCGGCTTTCGGCACATAGGCATAAGGCGTTTTATCTCCCAAACATAACGATCCGCCTCCCGCACCCACGCAAGGTGAACCGGTATAAGAACCGACGTAGAGCTGGCCTGTCTGATTCAAGAAAACCGTGTAATCGGTTCCGCGGACGCCAATCGTTGCTACCGGTGTATTCACCCGATAATCACTTGGATTGCGCTTCGCAATTAACCCTGTAATCGTACGAAATCCACCTTTCATTAAATTCATAATATATTTACCCACTGATCCGTGACTAGATTGAGGATGGTATTCGTAACTCTCGATAAAAAATTTGCTCTCCTCACGGAAGGTCATCAAGGTATTGTCAGTAAATACGATTTGAGCTTGGCTGTTAGAGCCTGTCACCAACGTATCTTTGAGATAGAGCAGCGACATTCGGCTCAAAGCACGTTCGTGGCTATCAGGCGTCACGGCTTTGAACTCTCCCTTCACCCAAACGACTCTTCCAACGGGTGGCTGGGTGGGAGAAGCAGCGTTGTTTATTTGAACTGAAGTAAGAATAATGAGGAGTATAAATACAACTTTACCGATATTTTTCATCCCTGTATACCTTAAAGATAGTCTTCTTTTAAGTATAGCTGAATTATAATGGCAACAAATAAATAAATTAAAAGGAGTTAAAAAATGAAACCGGCGATAGCAGCCATTGATAAAGAGTTCAATGAAATAATTGAGACATGGAAAAAGATAATGAGAGTATTTGATAATTCAGATAATTCAGGAATCGCCTTTCATCAAAAAAAACTACTCGCACTCTATGAGAAATATGAAGAATTATCCGACGAAGAAAACAAAAAAACGATCAGACAAGCTATTGATTTATCAGATGAAACAATGACTAGCTGTGTCACTGATTTGCAACAAAATTATTTTCGATTAGATAATATTTATAACAAAATTTATCACTTACCCTCAAAATATTTTTCTGAATTTTCTGAACAAGCTCAAAATTGGGAGATATCACTCAAGAATATAAGATACAGCATAGGTATCATTATCCTACACATAGATAAAGAATTAGCAAAACACACTGATTTAATCCCAGAAACCATCGCCTCTCGAAACATGCTTGAAAATCAAGCATCAACCGCTTTCGTATTTGATATTTTTAACCAACCAGAAAAAATTAACGAGAGAATAGATTTATCTCTTTATGAAAAAATGCAATACACAGAAAAATTTTCTAAGAAATTCAAAATAAAATATGAGAATTTAGAAAAACAACACAAAATACAATGGGAAAATTTGTCTATTTTTGAAAAAATAAATTCGATAGATGAACTAATTATCAATCGCAGGCCATTGCTCGACAATAAAAATATAAGAGCGGCGTGCGATGACCTTATTTTAAATTACCTCAAACAAGCTGTCGACACACTCACGGCATTAAATATAGAAGATTTTCTTTCTACTCCTTTGCAAGTTATTGCAGAAAAAATTTTACACTTAAAAGAAAAATTGAATGAAGATCCCTACCCAAGCAAAGAAGAAATTAAACAGATCGAATTATTTTTAAGAAAAAATGTCGCTTTATTTGATGAAAAAATCGACAGAATTCGATCCACTCATCTTCATTTTGAT
>SCTP01000207.1 GCA_004322325.1 Gammaproteobacteria bacterium
TGCGGCAATTGCTGATTCAAGCCGGTGCAAATCCTCTCTTTGCACAAGATTATATTAATACAAAATTACTAGGCCATATCTTTGAATTGGTAGGTAAAGCAGATATTATCAATCCAAAAGATGAATTTATTGAGGTTGATTTTGAAGGATTTCTATTAGAAGTGACCATTGGTTTAATTGCTGATTCAGTGGCGCAGTTTCAAAATCATTTTGCTGCGCGACAATTACGTCGTTATTCAGGAGTAGCGCAATTTATTGTCGAAGTAATGCAGCGAGCTTCACAAATTGTGAAGTATCAGCAATATCGTATGGATATTAACAAACACCGTGCCGAGATTGATTCCCTCATTCGCCAGGAACCACTGCTTCTCCCGATTGGTTATGAAGGTCATGCGATTACCTTCATTCGTTATGGCCATATTTGGGTTAAATGTGATAGACGTGAAGATAGTCGTCTTTATGATAATATTATGTTTTATCGCATTCAGCATCCAGAGAGATTGACGGTAGAATTTATTAAAAAAGTACTTTATGAAAAACAGCCGAGTGAGTTTATCAATGAAGAATTAGATCGTATCTTAGGATTAGTGCCGATCACCGAGCTGAAAGTGGAATCTCAAGTTAGTGGTAATTGTTCATGGGCGAATGTAGAAGCCGTCATTCCTTCTTTGTTTTTTCTTATCTTAATGCAATCCCATCAAATAGACGCCCAAGCCTATTGCAAAACACTTGCGCTTAATTTTTTTCATCGTTGGCGGGAATGGAATAAAGATCGGGCGTTACATTTTTGCATCCAAAGTTTTGAAGAAGGTGATGCGATTCGTAAAGCCACTAAAGCAGAAATTTTAGCCGCGATTTTATTCCAATGCTGCCGTTCGCAACAGCCGGCCGACCGTGAGCGTACAGAACTTATTTTATCGATATTACTAAAATCGCCTTACGAATATATTTTGAAAAATTATCTTCGCGTTTATTACTATGAGAGTAACACGGAGGAAGGCAGGCGATTCTCTGAAATATTAAAAGAACATGGTTATACAGGTTGATATTCGTTTAAAATTAATGTATCTTTACTTTCCCGCCGTCTCTCCTCTCTTTTCTCTCTTAAAAATTTTAATTTATTATTTTATTTAAAAAGGAAACTATTTATGAAAAAATTTGGTTTAATCGTATTGTCACTCATGCTTTCCAGCCGTATTTTTGCGGGGGAAGTGACGTGTCCTCCAGATGATCAAGTCAAAAGTGTCACGTTAACAGAGGCATTTCAATCGCCGTATGATCCGGAATCTTGGAATTTTATCTCCACGGTTTTTACCCATGATGGTAGTACCTGGAACGTATCCTTTGGCACTTTTTTACCTGATGCAAAAACGCAAGAAGAAGCTTTAGAGCAAGGTCAGGCTTACTTTAACAACGCAGCGCTTCAGATTAAACATCCAAGGCCTGTTGCCATTCCAGGAAAAACGCTATGTGATTATGTGCCAGATGGCGAGGAATACTGGATTTCCGCTACTACTCCGCCGGAGACGACGGGAGCCAGGGTGAAAAAAATTAGGTAATGGTATCTATCCTATCTCCTCTAAGTATTAAGTAAAAACCATCACAGTTATTTCCTTTAATGCGATGGCATTATTTATTGAAACTTAGAGGAGAAAAAACAATGCAAGTGCCATTACTTCCACCTACTAACCATCCTTCACACTTAGAAAAAATAGAAGCTCTTATTCGCACTTATAACCAGCCTATTATCAATCAACGTGTTGCAGAGTTTACGGAAATAAGAAATTCCTATTCGCTGAAACGGCGAATTTTCCAACGGTTTTGGAGTTTATTATGGCTAGAACAAGCTTATGGCTATTTTGGAGTAAGAGAAACTGTTTTTAATAAAATACTGGCTGTAGCAGAAGCTGAGGTGCCATCCCAATCTATCTTAATGGAAATAGGTTATTGGCTGGGCATGCCGGTTGCGATGGCGGTGGCGCTTAGTGTACGTTACAGAGAGGGTGACAATTCGACGCTGGCTCGTGTTCTTTATAGTATTGCCTCTGATATTTATCTGTTAGAAGGTGCTTTATCAGTGGGTTTCAGATCATGGGATTTGGTGTTGCACTATCAGTTAAATGAAGAAGAACGAGAAGCCTATCACTCTTCTAAAGAAGCAGAAGTCACGCTTTACCTGTTGGTGGCAGCGGCCTTTCTATTTGTTGCTTCTAATTCAAAGGTTAAAGAAATAGAAAGCGTGAAAAACTTTTTCGCTCGTGCTCAAACCATATTCTCTAATAAGGTCTTGCATGGATTGGAATTGGTGCCAAGAGTGTTAAATACTTTTTTGGTTTATCCTACGGCTCAATTTTATCAAGCTGCATCGGATGTTTTTGCTTTAGAACAAATTCGTTGGATTCAGAAGAATGTGATGCATATAAACAGCCACTTGTCTGAAGAGGAAATCACTGGACGTTATCGCACGGTGGCTATTGTGAGAATGGCTTTTAGTATGGCGATGACAATGGCAAGTCATATTCTGACAGGCATGTATCATGCTGGTTATACGCAGGTAGTAGAGAAAGTTTTATTAGGGCTTTTTTTATTTTCAAGATTTGGAATGGAAAGCTCATTTCTTTTAGCAAAACTTTATAATGGGATAGAAAAGCTTGCAACAGAAGGAGATTTTTCTATTTTAGTTCAAGAAGCAGGGGAAATGGCCCTCTTGGGAGCCCTCGCAGTAGGATGTGAATATAAAAGGCCAAATACATCACCTTCCCTTTCAGCTAACAGGCATTCGCTCTTTGCTCATCCACCTGCCCCGCAACCTCAAGCCCAACCCCCTACTCCTTCTTCTCGATGGCGATGTACGATTGTTTAGCAATGTGTGCATTTGCTCGGATCGATAATGTGAATAGGAGTTGGTTGATTGCTATAGTTTGGCGCAACAGTCGTTTGTTCGCAGCTAACAAGCGATAAGCTTAAAAATAGGTTAATGATTACTTTTGATAACATCGTTTTTCACCTCCTCGTTTAATATTATATCTAATTCTTCTATTTTTTCTTCACTATGTTTAGTTAGCGCTAAAGTAGCTATCCCTAGCTGTGAATAAATATCATGAATAAGAGGTGTTTTTGATAACGACTCGAGATGTATTTTAATAGTATTCACATCGCCACGTTGCAATGGCCCTGTTAAAGCTGCTTGATGATTAAGTTTTTGTAAATGAGTGAGGCTATTCATCATCAGCATCGAAACAATCTCTTTTGCAATCTGCTCATCGACGCTCGCTGCGTGTAAGCATTGTGATGCTTGATAATGCAGTGTCACCAGATAATTATTCGCGATGACGCAAGCAGCATGATACAAACTTTTATTTTCTTTGCTAATGTGAAATACGTTTCCTCCAATACTTTTAAACAAATGAGTTAGTACCGATACTGCCTCTAGATCTCCTTCCACACCACAATAAGTCCCTGCAAAACTAGCGATATTCTCATCTAGTTGCGCAAAGCTTTTTATGGGATGAAGGCTAGCGATGCTATAACCTGCTTTTTTAGCACTTTTTAAGACATCAGAAGAAAGCAAACCACTACAATGAACAACAATCGCGCCCGCTTTAATGAGGCGTGCGCTGACTAACTCCTCACACATACCTTGGATGAGATCATCTGGCGTTGTAATAAAATAAATATCGGCCGGTGGTAATTCTCGTATCGTTTGACAGGCAGATCCTTCTCCAATCTGTTGCACCGCTTCATTGGCTCTAGCGAGGGAAGTAGTAATAACTCCTTTAATAACAGAAATTTGATTTATTTTGAATAACTTAGCGAGGGTTTTTCCTAGCCGCCCACAGCCGATGAAATTGACACTGATAGTTGACACGATAGCCCCTCGTTTTTAAGCCTCAGCAATCGTCTTCCCTAACGGTTTAGTTTCTCCTGTGATGATGTTTGATAAGTGCACTAGTATAGTCGCTGTTAACCCCCAAATAAATACCTCTCCTTCTGAAAACGCATAACTCGGCCTGCGTTTGGTGATGTCATGCAGTTGGGGATCATCTTTGATTTGGTCTAATTTTGTGAGTGAAAAATAGTAAATATCATCGATTTCATCAATAGAGAGCTTATAGGCTTTTTCAAATACCTCTTTTGGCATTTTGACCACAAAAGGACGTACCAAATGACCGGTACGATCCATGAAATCATCTAATTGGCTCACGTATTGATAGGTATCAGGCGATAAATATAATTCTTCCTGCACTTCTCGTATCGCAGTGGCATATAAATCTTTATCATGCGCATCTTGCATGCCACCAGGAAAGCTATAATGACCTGCATAATTGAGTAGAGTGGTAGCGCGCTTGGTAAGAAGAATTTCTACCTGATTAGTAGAACCAATCAATAAGATAATCATTACGGCAGCAGCAGGCTGGGTGATAGGTAGTTGTTTATATCGATAATGTGACAAAGTTTTAATGTTCATCGTCAATACTCAAATAGATAAGTAACAGTCTACAATCGTTTTATCTTGCACCCATGCCGATAATTTTTCATTTAATTGAAAATTTGCATCCGCATGGAGAGCAGCTTTTAGTGCTTCTGCTAATGACTGATTGTCATATAAAGCACTCAGAAAAATATAATCACTGAACGATAATGAGACAAGTGCAATGCTCATTTCGCGTCGAATCATTAACAAATACATACTATCTTTGTTATCTTGACATAAATCAATTATCTGTAGGATAGGATAATGGCATTGCATGAGACAACTGGCGGGGTGTAAGACCAGATGTAATTGATGATGCTGATCGGGTGATATTTTTTGTAATAATGAAAAATTTAATTCTGCAGGATCAGCGGCAAAAGAAATACGATGGCGTTCCCATTCGAACCGCGCCACTTCGGGTAAATAAGGAAGATGTTTGGCGGGGCTATATTCTGCTAAGAAAACACTGAAATATTCACCGTAATCCTGTAAATTTCCACTCGTAGAAGGATAGTGCTTGATATATTCATTTGCTGCTGCACGGAAACAATCTTCCCCTAATAATTGAGTGAGTAAAGGGTAATGATCGACTAAGGCTTGGATCAGATGCGAGAGAATCGTGTGTTGATAAATACGAAGATGTTGAATAGGAGAGACGGCATCGCTCGCGGCAGGAGGGAGGAGTATCGCTTCGGCAAATTCAGCCTGTAAGTTTGGCAGCGACATGGGCTTCTCTCATAATTTTTTCTGCACGATAGGCTTCCAAACACAAGGTGTCTAACGAAGGAAGGTCTTTATCCCATTCAATAATCGTGGGTTTTGATCCTAGTTGCTGAACGGCATAACGGTAAAGATCCCATACGGCAGGAACGACGGGGCGATTGTGGCTATCAATCAGTATTTCTTTATCATCTATCATCAAAGTGGAAAAACCCGCTAAATGAATTTCATGGACTAAATTGGCAGGAATAGCCGCAATATAATGGTGCGGATCGTAGCCAAGATTCATGGAATTCACGTAAATATTGTTGATATCGAGCAAAATTCCACAGCCCGATTGTTTCGCGACTTCAATCAAAAATTCATGCTCGGCGAGAGTGGAACACGTATAACTGACATAGCTGGCAATGTTTTCAATTAAAATTTGCCGATTCAAATAAGCTTGTACCTGCTGAATACGAGTGACAAGGTGCTCAAGCGCTTCTTCAGTGTAAGGAAGTGGAAGTAAGTCGTGGAGGTAATGGCCGTCGATAGAAGACCAGGATAAATGTTCAGAGATAAGACAGGGGTGAATATGAGTGGTGAGATCTTTTAGCTTTTTTAGATGTTGCCAGTTCAATTCATCGGCTGAACCTAGCGATAATCCCGAGCCGTGTAAACTGATGGGATAATCGCGGCGAATGGTTTCCAGCACGTCGAGTGGTCTGCCGCCTTCGCCAAAATAGTTTTCACTCTGCACTTCAATCCAGGCGACACCGGGATGCTTTTCAAGAAATGCAGTGTAGTGCGGCATTCTTAAGCCAATACCTGTTAATAACAAAGATGATTGCACGCGTTCCTTCCTTCCCTTTAGCGTTTTTTAACATATTTATAGATGACAGGAAAGAGGCCAAGAATAGCTAGCCCACAGAGGGAAAAAATCATGGAAGGTGTTAACAGGGTGTTTAAACTGAAGGGGTGTTCAGCAAGTAAGAGTTTATCTAAGTTGCGGCCCATCATGGTGAAAATTAAAGTGGCGGGGAAAACGCCCAGGGCCGTCGCACAGATGAAGGTGCCGATGGGTACATTAAGCATCCCCGCTGACACATTGCTGATCCAACAAGGAAAAACAGGAACAAGACGCAGCATGAGAATGTAGGAAAAGGCATTTTGCTGGAACCCTTGTTCTGCGCTTTTAATCCACTCCACCGAGCTAGCGGCAATCCGTGCGCCGAGTGCAGTGCGTACGGCAAGGAATAAAGTAAGGCCGCCTAAGGTGGTGCCGAGGGTGGCATAAATAATGGCAATATTGCCGAATAAGAAGCCACCCAAAAGGGATAGTAGCGTCGCACAAGGAATGCCGCAGGCGATGAGTAAGGTGAAGATCAGTAAATAAAGGCCGACGGCTGATTTATAATGCATCATGGTCCATTGTTCAGCAGCGGCATGATATTTTCTTATGGTACTTAAGGATAAATAGTCATAAAGGTGAAAATAAAAAAATAAGCAAACTAGTAATAGTAATAAAGTCAGTAAAAAATATTTTTGGATATGAATAAAAAACATACGCATGCTTTTTTGTGACTATCTCCGTTTGATGGATTCGCTAGTTTACGTCATCAGAATTTAAATGTCTCCTGAAACGCTTGCTTAGCGATAATCAAGCGCATAATTTCATTGGTTCCTTCTAAAATTTGATGCACACGCAGATCACGAAAATAGCGTTCGATGGGGTAATCTTGGATATAACCATAGCCACCATACAATTGCAGGGCTTGGTTA
>SCTP01000208.1 GCA_004322325.1 Gammaproteobacteria bacterium
GAAAAACGCCGACATGGCGATGTATAAAGCGAAACATAGCGGTGGTGGAACGTATCAATATTACACGCAAGAAATGAATGTGACCGCACGAGAACATATCAAATTAGAGGCAGAATTACGTAAGGCCATTCAAAATAAAGAATTTGTACTGCATTATCAACCGCAATTAGATTTGAAAACAGGAACCATTGGCCGTGTTGAAGCATTAATTCGTTGGGAACATCCTGAATTAGGCATGATTAGCCCGGCAAAATTTATTCCGCTAGCAGAAGAAACTGGCTTGATTATGCCGATTGGTGAATGGGCACTGTATGAAGCTTGCCGCACCAGTAAAAAGTGGCAAGAGGAAGGATATGATCCTATCACCGTCGCCGTCAATATCTCTCCTAAACAATTCCGACATCAAGATGTAGCGCAAATTGTGCAAGATGTATTAAAAGAAACAGGTCTCAACGCAAAGTGCCTCGAAATAGAAATCACAGAAACTGCCGTGATGGATGATGTGCAATTGGCCATTAGTCGTTTAAATAGCATCAGTGCCATGGGTGTCCAAATTTCAGTAGATGACTTCGGTACGGGTTATACCTCTATCAGCTATCTCAAGCAATTTCCTGTGAGCGTTTTAAAAATTGATCAACATTTTATTAAAGGTATTCCCAACAATCAGAATGACGTGGCTATTACCAGTGCCGTCATTGCTCTTGCACATAACCTTGGGTTAGAAGTAGTAGCTGAAGGCGTTGAAACGGCTGAGCAAATGCAATACCTTGCTGATCATAAGTGTGATTTAATCCAAGGTTATTTCTTAAGTCGGCCTCTTCCTGCTAGCAAGGTTATTTTGCAATTTAACAAAGGCGGCATAGTAAAAGACACTATTTTTCAATCGGAATAATGCTTCATGAACCTGGATGAAGGTCTTACTACTAAGTTATGGCTAGAAAAACCCGGTCAACAAACCACAGATGCACCATCTGATCATCTTCACTATCAAATAAAAAAATATACTATCAATAAAAACAATCAAAAAAATATAAGTAATTTTTTCAAAAAAAATCACTTATCCTGGGAAATTTTCATCCATTCCGTATGGGGTTTGCTATTAAACCGGTTCAGTTCGACCGATTTTATTTTATATGGCAGCAGTACATTGCATAATAGCCGCACTAATTTATTAAAAATTGACCCAACCATCACCTCTATTAAAAGCATCATCAATGATAAAATGTCAGCAAAAGCTTTTTATCAAAAAATAAAGACGCAGTTAAATAAAAAAAATCATTTTACAGACACGATACCGGAAGATTTACGTTATTTATTAGTCATACAAGCAGAAATGAAAAAAAATAAAAAAACCACTTTAAGATTACTCGAATCACATCGATTTCCCTTAGTGTTATCGATCCATAAAAAAGATTTCAGCCAATTTACCCTTTTCTATCATTCTGCTTTATTTTCTCAACAACATATAGACCAGATTGCACAGCATTTATTATTACTGATGGAAGAAATGAGTGATAATATTAACCAAAAAATCTGTAAAATTAATTTATTAACAGCGGAAGAGAAAGAATTAATTCTTTCCCAATGGAAATCACCTCATTATCCTTTTACTATTCCTATCTTGAATGCATGTACACATGAATTATTTGTACAGCAAGCTCAACAACATCCTGATTACCTGGCTGTTTATCATAATGATACGCATGTCAGTTACAAAGAATTAGATGACGCATCCACTCAATTAGCTCATTTATTAATCAAGAAAGGTATCAAACCCGGCGATTTGATTTGCGTGTTAATGGATAGAACCCCTACGCTCATCGTGGCCATGCTGGCTATTTTCAAAACGGCTGCCGTCTATGTTCCCATCAATCCTAACTATCCTGATGAACGCATTAAATTTATTTTAGAAGATACAAAATCCCATTATGTTTTAGTGAACGACATACACAAATTACCGAAAGGTAGCGCCACTAAAACGCTTGAAATCACTCCTACTTGGGGAGCATTAAAGCTTGAACCCCTGAGCCAAAAAACGGCTTTACCGCTTGCTAACCCTCATCAAATTGCTTATATCATTTATACTTCTGGCACCACTGGACAGCCAAAAGGAGTCATGATCAAGCATCAGAGTTTAGTGAATTTAATTGCGTGGTATCAAGGTTGCCTTCAAGTCACTGAAAAAGATCGTGCCTCCCAATTTGCTTCACAAGGATTTGATACGTATTTATGTGAAACCATTCCTTTTCTCGCTAGCGGAGCGAGTGTTCATATTGTGGATGATCACACAAAATTAACTCCTTCCCTCTTTTTTGCCTGGCTGGAAAAACAGCAGATCACCATTTGTGATTTACCAACGGCTTACGCCCTCACGCTATTTGCAATGACTTGGCCTAAAACGTCGATAAAAACAGTTAAAGTAGGCGGCGAAGCCATTACTCATTACCCCAATAAATCCTTTTCGTTTGATATTTGGAATTGTTACGGCCCGACTGAAACCACGATTGAAGCAACGTATGTCAAAATATATGCTGCTGATTCCCCTCCTATTACAACACAAGCCACCCCGCCGATTGGAAAACCGATCGCTAATACTAGCTTTTATGTCGTCGATAAATATTTACAACCTGTTCCAATTGAAATCGGTGGTGAATTATTAATTGGTGGTATGGGTGTTTCTGCTGGTTATTTGAATCGTGAAGAGTTAACTAATCAAAAATTTATTCCTGGTTTTCATCCAGGAGAACGTTTATACAAAACAGGCGATCTCGTCCGTTGGCTGCATGATGGTAATTTAGAATTTATCGGTCGAATTGACCATCAAGTTAAAATCAGGGGCTACCGAATTGAATTAGGCGATATTGAAAGTGCGATTAGCAAACATCCCGATGTGAATGAGGTGGTTGTCTTAGCAAAAGAAAACTTAAATGGTGAAAAGTCGCTGGTGGCTTATATTGTGCCTAACCTGGAAAAAGGCCGTTATCTCTATCAAGAACGGTGCCTCTTATCCATGAGTAATAATCAATTTATTGAAGCGACCACAGAAGATATTTCTAAATCTGGCGTGGCACTTTCTGGTATTACGGAGCCTATTGATATAGGCCATTTAGTGCAATTGCATTTAAAATTACCTGGATTAGTAGAAGGGAAATTATTTTCGGGCCATGTTATTTGGCAGAAAGATACGCGATGCGGCATTGCGTTTGACTTGAATGCAGAAGAAGAAACCATGATTTCAAAAAGCATTGAATATTATCTTGCTTCGCACAACGTCATGGAATTAGTGCTAAGCTCTTCTGCTAAAAGAAGTTTACGCAAAGCCATGCGAAAAAAACTTCCCGATTATATGATTCCCTCCATGTTTGTCACCTTGTTGCAATTTCCCTTAACATTTAGCGGTAAAGTCGATGTCAAAGCCTTACCACCGCCACAAGAATTTGAAGAACAATTGCAGAAAGAATATATTGAACCGAAAACGGCTACTGAAAAAGCTTTAACGCAAATTTGGAGCACACTATTAGGCAAAAAAAATATCAGTATGTCAGATAATTTTTTTGATATTGGTGGAAACTCGCTAAAAGCAGCTGAGCTGTCAGTGAATATTTTGAATCAATTTAAAACTTCTATCCCTACTAAAATATTATTTGATTTGTCTTATATCCCTATTTTGGCACAATTTATTGATTCAAAAGGAAAAAAATATAATACAGAAACCATTAATCAACGAGAAATCCAGCGCGATTGTATTTTACAAGATAATATTGTCCCGACCAAAAGATTAAGCAAAACGATTAAAAATCCTCAAAATATCCTCTTAACCGGTGCAGGTGGGTTTTTAGGCATTTACCTGTTAAGAGAGTTACTCACTACGACACAAGCAAAAATTTATTGTTTAATCCGCAAAGGTGAGTTTGAAACAGCAGCAAAGCGTTTAGTTTCTACCGTCGCTCGCTTTAACTTATCCAACGAAATTTCTCTGGCAGATAGGCGGATTGTGGTGATTGCGAGTGATATTAGCTTTAATCACTTTGGTTTACCGCTAGAGCAATATAATAGTCTGGTTGATAAAATTGACCTTATTTATCATTGCGGTGCTCAAGTAAACATTATGGCGGCTTACAATAAGCTGCGCGGCAGTAATGTACAAGGCACGTTGGAAGTGATCAAATTTGCCATGATGCGCGTCGATAAACCTATTCATTATATTTCCACGCTTTCCTCCGCTTACTTAAAAGATGAAGCAGGTTGTTTAGTAGAAGAATTTCCAGATGAGAATTACGATGAATTATTTGGTGGTTATGCGATCAGTAAATGGGTATCAGAG
This sequence comes from Gammaproteobacteria bacterium, assembly GCA_004322325.1. Taxonomy (GTDB): domain Bacteria; phylum Pseudomonadota; class Gammaproteobacteria; order DSM-16500; family DSM-16500; genus Aquicella. The sequence goes on from SCTP01000208.1 coordinate 4,325, forward strand.
CGATTATTAACAGAAGCAAAAAATCGCGGTTTGCCTACGGCCATTTATCGCTCGGGTTATATTTCCGGTCAATCGGATACGGGGATCACTAGCCTGAATGATGCTTTATTAATGCTGATCAAAGGCTGCATTCAACTCGGATTTGCGCCGGATATGAATGAAAAAATTACTATCTTGCCTGTGGATTTTGTGAGTAAAGCGACGGTTGATATCTCGTTAGCTTATCCTGATAAACCCATGGTGTATCACATCGACCATCCGACAGGCATTTTATGGATGGATTTAATCGCATGGTTAAATGACTATGGGTATAAGATTCAAATTATTCCAATGAAAGAATGGAAAGAAAAACTCATCAATATCCCGCAAGATAATGCCTTATTTCCGTTCTTGCCCTATTACTTGGCGATGGGTGACAAGCAAACATCACCTGATGTCAGCGTGAAAAATGCTCAAGCAGCCTTGCAACAGGTAGGGCTAATTTATCCGGAGATTAACGATAAGCTATTATCAACTTATTTTGATTATTTATGCCGCGTGAATTTTATTCCCCAGCCAGCTTCTTCAAAAACTGATGAAACACCTTATCATCAATAATCTCAATCCCTAATTCCTTTGCTTTATCTAATTTAGAGCCAGGCTCTTCTCCTACCACCACATAACTGGTTTTGCTCGATACACTCCCTGCCACTTTCGCACCCAACTTCTCCAATTGCTCTTTCGCCTCCTCTCTCGACATATCACTCAATGTCCCTGTCAGCACAAACGTTTTCCCTGCCAG
>SCTP01000209.1 GCA_004322325.1 Gammaproteobacteria bacterium
CGCTGTGTCAATCCAATATCTTTACTTGAAAAATATAACCCTACTAAATCTTTGATGATCCAACGCTGCGGTGTCAAGTGCCGGCACTGGGCGCGATGCAAATCAATAAGATAGAGCTTGCGAGTGGGAGAGGCTGTGTCTAATAAGAAATGACAAATATAAAAGTCGCGATGATTGATGCCGTGTTGATGCATAACACGTGCAATGCGGCTGACTTCTTGTAATAACGCTTGCTTGAAAGCAAAGGAAGGCGGTTGATGCGGCCATGCTTGGCAAAGCGTCTCCAAGCTAATCACCGGAGCAAGTTCTTCCATCAAGATGAAAGATTGGCGCTTGGCAGGATTGAAGCCGCGCTGGCCATAGCGCACGACAGCGGGTACCGCAAGACCTAGCGATTGCAAACGCTGGATAGCTTGCCATTCGTTTTTTGCACTGATCACGGGTAGGCGTAACTGGAAAAGGTTTTTGAAAATCTCTCTCCAACCAACACCCGTATGTTGTTTGATGAAATAAGATTTGTTGTCGAGGATAACCCGTTGCGTCAAACGACCTTCTTGATGCCGAAATGATTCGCCGCGTAATGCCATGAAGTCATCGAATGATCCTTTCAGCCGCGGTCGGGGTGGGAAAGATAAGATAAGATCAGCCGCTTTTTCGGGCAGGCTATAAATATCGGTTTGTTTTGCAAAGGCAATCCCATTTTTCTGCCAGGCTGAATGTTCGCCCGATACAATCATTTTTTCTAAAGCCGCATTAAAGTCAGCTTGCTGAAACGGGGACGATAAAACGACACCCGCATTCGCTTCCCGCACATAATGCGCATAGCCGCACACCTCCACGGTTAACACAGGCAATCCTGCTGCTAGTGCTTCTAATAATACCGTCCCGGTATTTTCGTGATAGGCAGGATGCAGCAAGAGATCAGCTGCTAATAAGAAATCCGGTACATCTGGCCTGCCACCTAAAAACTGCACCCGCTCTGCCAGTTTTTGGAAGGGAGCCGGATCACCCTGGCCAATCACAAACAAATGACAACGTGCTTTCAAGGCAGGCGGTAAAGACGCTAAGCCCACTAAAATACGATCTAACCCCTTGGTCTTAAATCCAGACCCCACCATAAGCAATAACACATCGTCCGATGCAATAGAGTAACGTTGCCGCATGGCGGCGCGAATTTCCGCTGCATTCGCAGGCGCCAGCCGGTCTTTAGCAATACCGGGCGGTAAGAGATGAAAGCGATCTGATTCAGTCTGGTAACACCGCTGGTAATCTTCTTGCTGCAAGGCTGAAAGCAATAAAATGTGAGGGGAATGGCCCCGCGCAAATACCGCTTCTTCAAAAGCCTTATATTGACGATACCGGGGTAACAGCCGATAAAAAGCCGACCGCTGCTCACGCACACGTGCTTGATAACAAACATCCGCTGCGTAATAGACATCGAGGTAAGGCATCTTATTAAACCCCACCACTAAGTCATACCCCTCTCTCTCAATCGCCTGCTTCACTTGTTCCGCAAAAGCAGCCGAGCGCGTATGGTTTTGCCAGCCGGTGGCCTTGAGCAAATGGACGGTTAGTCCTGGGTTTTCACCCTCCCATCGCATGGTATACACGTGCACCTCGTGCCCGCGCGCCTGGCAAGCTTGCGCAATACGTAAAAAATCGCGCTGCAACCCGCCATAGGGGAAATAGTTAAAGAGACAAAAAGCTAATTTCATATTCGTTACCAATTCGTTATCATGAGTCCCTAGGAATCAAAAAGGACTCTTCTACACTATGCGTTATGACATCATTGGGCTGGGGCTTATTATTTTCCTCACCAGCTGCGCCACAACAACGACCAACTATTATACAAAAACAATTGGCACTTGGCGCGGGGGAAATGCCAATACGCTCGTCAAAACCTGGGGCATGCCGGATGATAAAGTAGTCGGGGCGAATGGTAATACTGTTTATGTTTATAAAACAAGTAGTTATAACCCCTCCCTGGGTCCCTCCCCTGGTCCAACCGTTGGGGTGAACATCAGCGCGAGTGGCCGACCGGTCATGATCACGGATCCTAATACGAATCAGTGGAGCCGAGACATGTCCATCAGTTGCGTCACAGCCTTTGCGGTCAATCAACAAGGTATTATCACCGATATCCAATCACGCGGTAATCACTGTTATGGCAGTGAAAGCTTTGCTAATCAAATGAAAAACCCTGCTTCTTGATATTGATTTAGGACCCCACCATGCGCCATTTCAAATATTTCTTCCTCCTCAGCCTTCTTGCCTCGCTGCTTGCTTTCAACCTGACTTTTGCCGAGGAGGATGGCAGTGAGGGGAGCTCAGAAGATCGGCAGCAAATTTATCATGTGTATGACGATGTCGACTTACTACCCACGGCGAAACTTTAT